>NZ_JBMDWU010000488.1:0-33394 GCF_048594385.1 Micromonospora sp.
CGGCCCACGCCCGACGACCGGCAGCAGCCGCCGGGCGGGCCAGGTCGCCCCGCCCCGCCCGCGCCCCCCGGTCAGCAGCCGGGCCGTACGGTCGACCCGGCGGCGACGGCGCTGCTCCCGGTGCTGCCGGCCCGGCCGACCGCTCCGGCGATGGACTCCACCGCCCTGATGGGTGCGGTGCCACCCGCGCCCGAGCCGAGCGGGTCCGACGACCCCGTCCCGCCCCCGCCCCCGCCCCGCCGGGGTGAACGGGTGGTGCAGCTACGCCCGGAGCAGACCGGGAAGGGCTACAAGAGCGTCTACTCGGAGCTGACCCGGCCCACCTTCGCCTCCCGGCTGCGCACCGGCGTCCGGGTCAGCGGCGAGGTGCTGATCACCTTCGGCCTGGTGGTGCTCCTCTTCGCCGGGTACGAGATCTGGGGCAAGTCCGTCCTGGTCGACGCCCACCAGAGCAAGCTCAACCAGCAACTCGCCCAGGCGTGGGGGCCGACCGGCGATCCGACGGTCAGCCCGACCGGCCCGGCCAAGGCGGTCGCCCCGGCCGAGGGCAAGCCGATCGCCGGGCTCTACATCCCCAGCCTCGACAAGAACTGGGTCGTCGTCGAGGGCGTCAGCCAGGAGGACATCCGGTACGCCCCGGGCCACTACCCGAAGAGCGCGCTCCCCGGCGAGGTGGGCAACTTCTCCGTCGCCGGACACCGCAACCGGGCCACCTTCTGGCGGCTGGACGAGCTGAAGTCCGGCGACGCGGTCCTCCTGGAGGGCAAGCAGGACTGGTACGTCTACAAGGTGTACCAGTCCCGGATCGTCCGCCCCGACCAGGTCGAGGTGGTGGCTCCGGTGCCCGGCGAGCCGAACGCGAAAGCCACCCGCAAGCTGCTCACCCTCACCACCTGCAACCCGAAGTTCGACAACTACCAGCGGCTGATCGTCCACGCCGAACTCGACCGTACGCAGCCCAAGTCGCAGGGCCCGCCGCCGGAGCTGGAGGGCTGACGATGTACTCCTGGATCTGGCGCAAGCTGCCCTTCGGGTTGCCCGGCAAGCTGGCCGGCTCGGTGCTGCTCGCCACCGCGACGGTGGCGCTGCTCTGGTTCGTGGTGTTCCCCTGGGCCGAGCCGCTGCTGCCCTTCGACGACGTGCAGGTCACCCAGGACTCCGGCAACCCGGGTGGTGACTCTGCGGTCGACCCGGACGCGCCGGCCGGTGACGGGCACGACCTGCCGTACGACACCGACCGGAACAACACCCCGCCCGCCCCCTCCCCGAGCCGGTGAGCCCATGCGCATCCTCGTGATCGACAACTACGACTCCTTCGTCTTCAACCTCGTGCAGTACCTCGGCCAGCTCGGAGTGGAGTGCGAGGTCCGGCGCAACGACGAGATCGACATCGCCGAGGTCGGCCGGGTCGGCGCGGCGGGCATCCTGCTCTCGCCGGGGCCGGGCAGCCCGGACCGCGCCGGCATCTGCCTCGACGTCATCCACCGGTACGCCGGCGAGCTGCCGATCTTCGGCGTCTGCCTGGGTCACCAGGCGATCGGGGAGGCGTTCGGCGGCACCGTCACCCGGGCCCCGGAGCTGCTGCACGGCAAGACCTCCGAGGTGCGGCACCACTCGGTCGGGGTGCTGACCGGCCTGCCCGACCCGTTCACCGCCACCCGTTACCACTCGCTGGCGGTGCTGCCCGAGACGCTGCCCGACGAGCTGGAGGTCACCGGCTGGACGGCCTCCGGCGTGGTGATGGCGATGCGGCACCGGACGCTGCCGATCGAGGGGGTGCAGTTCCACCCGGAGTCGGTGCTCACCGAGGGTGGCCACCTGATGCTGGCCAACTGGGTCGCCGCCTGCGGCCACCCGGAGGCCCTGGAGCGCGCGCCGGAGCTGGCCGCCGAGGTCGACGCCCGCCGCCGGGCGGCCTTCGCCACCCTCTGACCGACCGCCGCACCGGCCGGCGTCCGGCCCGGCCCGACAGGCCGACCCGCGCTCGCCGTTGCCCCCGACAGGAACGGGCCCGGCCCCTAGGGACCGGGCCCGGCACGACGGGCGGTACGGGTCAGTCGTCGTCGCTGCGGAACGGTGGGGTGGGCAGCGGGAACCCGCCCCCCGTGCCGTCGCCGGGCGGCGTGGTGGTCGGCGCCGGCGTGGTCGGTGCGGGCGGCGTCGGCGACTCGGTGGCCTCCGGCACGCTCACCACGATGGTGACCGTGCTTCCCTTGGCCTTCTTGGTGCCGGCCTTCGGGTTCTGGCTCTGCACCTTGCCGGCCTCGTCCGCCGGAACCTCCGAACCGAGTTCCGGGTTGACCTTGAAACCGGCGTTCGTCAGGGTCCGGGTGGCCTCCGCCTGGCTGAGGTCCTTGACGTCCGGCACCTCCCGGACGTTGCCCCGGGAGACGGTGAGGGTCACCTCGGTGCCCTCCGCCACCTTCTCGCCCTCGGGCGGGGACACGTCGAGGACGATGTCCTCGCTCTCCTCGCTGTCCTTCGTCACCACCTTGACCCTGAACTTGTCGTCCTTGAGCCGGGTCTCGGCACTCTCGACCTTGCTGCCCTTGAGGCCGTTGGGGATGCTGACCTCGGGCTTGCCGCCGCAGAGGCTCACCGTCACCTGGCTGTTCTCCTCCAGCGCGGTGCCGGCCGGCGGGTCCTGCCTGACGACCGTGCCCACCTTGCAGGTGCTGTCGAAGACCTGGTCGCCGGTCGCCGGCACCAGGCCGGAATTGCGGATCTCGGCGAACGCGACGTCCTGCGTCTTGCCCGCCAGGTTGGGCACCGGGCTCTTCTTCGGCTCCTGACCGTTCATCAGCAGCGCCGCGACCAGGGCGATCACCGCCAGCACACCGACCGCCGCGAACGCCGCGATCACCCAGGCCGAACTCTTGCGCCGCTGCGGGTCGCCGACCCGGGCCGGGATCTGCCGGGTCTGCTGGCCGACCACCTGGGTCGGGTAGCCGCTCGCCGCCGCGGCCATCGGGGTCGTCTCGTCCTGGCTCAGGACGGGGGTGGCCATCACCGGTCGGCCGGCGGCGGCGCGGAGCAGGTCGGCCCGCATCTCGCCGGCGCTCTGGTAGCGGTTGAGCGGGTTCTTCGACAGCGCCTTGAGCACGATCGCGTCGATCGCCGGGGTGACGTCCGGGTTGATGTCGCTCGGCGTCGGCGGGGCCTCCCGCACGTGCTGGTACGCCACGCTGACCGGGCTGTCACCGACGAACGGTGGGTGGCCGCAGACCAGCTCGAACAGCACACAGCCGGCGGCGTACACGTCGGAGCGGGCGTCGACGGCCTCGCCGCGCGCCTGCTCGGGGGAGAGGTACTGGGCCGTGCCGATCACCGCGCTGGTCTGCGTCATCGTGGTGGCACCGCTGGCCAGCGCGCGGGCGATGCCGAAGTCCATGACCTTGACCTGGCCGGTCTGGGTCAGCATGACGTTGCCGGGCTTGATGTCCCGGTGGATGATCCCGTGCCGGTGGCTGAACTCCAGGGCCGCGCACATGTCGGCGCAGATCTCCAGTGCCCGGCGCGGCTGGAGCCGCCCCTCGACGCCGAGGACCTCCTTGAGGGTCCGCCCGTTCACGAACTCCATCACGATGAACGGCAGGGTCTCCCCGGTGGGGGCGGTCTCCTCGCCGGTGTCGTAGACGGCGACGATCGCCGGGTGGTTCAGCGAGGCCGCGTTCTGCGCCTCCCGGCGGAAGCGCATCTGGAAGGTGGCGTCCCGGGCCAGGTCGGTCCGGAGCATCTTGATCGCGACGTCCCGACCGAGCCGGAGGTCCCGACCGCGGTGCACCTCGGCCATGCCGCCGTAACCGAGCAGCTCGCCGACCTGGTACCTGCCACCGAGCAGGCGGGCCTGGGCTGTCATCGCGTTCGTCGTCCTTCGCTCGTCGTCGTCTCGCCGTCACCCGGTCCGAGCCGTACCACCCGACGGTACGACGTTCCGGCCGGATCGTCGCGTCCGAGGGCACTCAGCGCGCCGGACGTCGTATCCGGCGCACCGGGATCGGTGGCCAGGTTGCCCTGCCGGCTCGCATACGCGAGCACACCCGAGCAGACCAGCACCAGCACCGCCAGCAGGATCGCCAGGGTCACCATGCCGGACCGGGAACGGGCAGGTGGGGCGGGGGGCGGGAGGGGCTGTCGGGCGTACACGGGCCGGTCGGCACGCAGCTGGGCGGGCGGGACGGAGGCCGCCCCCCGGGGTTGCTGCGGATAGGGCCGGGTCATCGGGGTGGCCTGGACCGGCGGACGCTGCGGGGTCACCGGCGGCGGCTGCGGGTGCCGGGCCGCGACCGGCGGCCGGGCCTGTCCGCCCATCGGCGGTCGGGCCTGCCCGCCCATCGGGGGCCGCGCCTGCCCGCTGACCGCCGGCCGGTGCGGGTGGACCGGCGCGCCGGGCTGCTGCCGGGGTACGGCGGGCACCTGGGCGCGGGCCATCGGGCCGGCTGGGGACGCCGGGGCCCCGGAGACCGGGCCACCGGAGACCGGGCCGGGGTGGCCGCCACCGGCGCGGGCCTGCTGGGAGAGGGCCTGCTTGGCCTGCCGGGCGACGGAGGCCAGGGCGGCGGCGCTGGGCCAGCGGTGGCCGGGCTCCTTGGCCATCGCCCGGTCCACGATCGCCTTGACCTGCGGTGGGATGTCCCCGGGCAGCGGCCGGGGAGTGTCCCGCACGTGCTTCATCGCGATTTCGAGCGGGTTGTCACCCTCGAAGGGCCGCCGGCCGGCGAGGCACTGGTAGGCCACCACACCGAGGGCGTAGACGTCGGAGGCGGGTGTGGCGACCGCGCCGGTGGCCTGCTCGGGGGAGATGTACGAGGCGGTGCCGAGCACCGACACGGCGGCGGTGAGCTGGCCGACCAGCTCGGACCGGGCGATGCCGAAGTCGGTCAGCACCAGCGTGCCGTTCGGCCGGACGAGCAGGTTGCCGGGCTTGACGTCGCGGTGCACGATGCCCTTCTCGTGGGCGGCGTGCAGGGCGTCGGCGGCCTGGGCGAGCAGGGCCATCGTCCGGGCCGGGGTGAGCCGGCCGACCCGGCTGAGCGTCGCCGACAGGGCGTCGCCCTCGACGTACTCCATCACCAGGAAGGCGATCTCCTGGTCGCTGCCGAAGTCGTAGACGTCGACCACGCCTGGGTGGTTGATGGTGGCCATGGTGCGCGCCTCGCCGCGGAACCGCTCGGCGAAGCCGGGCTCGTCAAGCAGCGCCGGGAGCAGGCTCTTCACCGCGACCGTACGGCCCAGCACCTGGTCGGTGCCGCGCCACACGTCGCCCATGCCGCCGCTGGCGATCCGCTCGTCGAGGCGGTAGCGGTTGCCGAGCTGCACCCCGGGGCTGAGCATGTCAGCGGCCCCCCGCATCGGCGATGGCCGCCTGCATGATCTTGCCACCGATCCGGGCCGCCTCGGCGCTGCCGCCGCTGCCGGCCTGCTCCAGCTCCACGCAGACGGCGGAGACGGCGTTGCCGTTCTTGTCCAGCGCGAAGCCGATGAACCAGCCGTGGTCGGGGCGGTCCGGGGCGGACTGGGCGGTGCCGGTCTTGCCGCCGACGGTGTAGCCGTCGATGGCCGCCGAGCTGCCGGTGCCGTTCTTGACCACGCTGACCATCATGTCCCGCAGGTCGTCGGCGACCTGGCCGCTGACCGGCTGGCGCAGCTCGCGGGGCTGGGCGTTGTAGTAGCTGGTGGTGCGGTCCGGCCCGAGGAGCTGCTTGACCAGGTACGGGCGCATCTGCCGGCCCTTGTTGGCCACGGAACCGGCGATCAGCGCGCCCTGGAGCGGGGTCATCCGGACGTTGTTCTGGCCGATCGAGGACTGCGCCAGCGCGGCGGGGTCGGTGCCGCCGTCGGGGTTCTGCATGTCGCCGGTCCGGCTGGCCGCCACCGGCAGGCCCCCCTCGCCGAGCTGCCCGACGGTGAGGTCGTCCTGCTCGAAGCCGAACTGCCGGGCCTTCTCCTTCACCGTGTCCGCGCCGAGCCGCACGCCGAGCTGGGCGAAGCCGGTGTTGCACGACTCGGTGACCGCGTCGATCAGGGTGACCTGCGCCTCCGGGCAGATCGACGCGGCGGCGTTGCGGATCTCGGTGCCCGACGTCGGCGGGGTCCAGCTCGGCCCGGCCGGGATCTCGGTGTCCTTGCCGACCCCGTTCTCCAGCGCGGCGGCGGCGATCACGATCTTGAAGGTGGAGCCGGGCGGCAGGACCTCCGACAGCGCCCGGTTCTTCAGCGGGCCCTCCGGGTCCTGCTCGTACTTGTTGTAGGCCGCCGACGCCACGTTGGTGTCGTGGTCGACAAGCGGGTTCGGGTCGAAGCTGGGCATCGAGACCAGCGCCTGCACCGCACCGGTACGCGGGTCGATGGCGATCGCCGCGCCCTTCTTCACTCCGTTGCGGTTGTTGCGCAACTGCTCGTAGGCGGTGTCCTGCGCGCGCTTGGAGATGCTCAGCAGCACGTTGCCGCCGCCACTCTCGTCGCCGGTGAACATGTCCTTGATCCGGTTGCCGAGCAGGGCGTCGCTGGTGCCGGCGAGGAAGTCGTTCTCCAGCCGTTCGATGCCGGTGTCGGCCAGGTTGACCGGCTTGTAGCCGAGCACGTGCGCGTACTTCGTCCCCGCCGGGTAGCTGCGCTGGAACCGCAGCTTGCCGCCGGTCTCCTTGCTGGTGGCCACGGCGGTGCCGCCGGCCTCGATGTTGCCCCGCCGACGCTCGTACTCGGCCACCTGCACCCGGCCGTTGTAGTCGCTGTTGCGGTATTCGTCCGCCTTGTAGGCCTGGATCCAGTTGAGGTTGGCGAAGAGCAGCCCGAACAGGACCATGACGACGACGCCGACGCGGCGCAGGGGCGCGTTCACGGGCGGATCACCTCCGTGGGAGCACCGTGCAGCTGTTCCGGCGGCCCGCCGCCGGGTCGTCCCGCCGGGCCGCCACCCTGGGCCACCGGCCGCCGGGCGGCGTCGGAGATGCGCAGCAGCACCGCGATGAGCAGCCAGTTCGCCATCAACGACGAACCACCGGCGGACAGGAACGGGGTGGTCTGACCGGTCAGCGGGATGAGCTTGCTGATCCCGCCGACGATCACGAAGACCTGCAGGCCGAGAGTGAAGGCGAGACCACCGGCGACCAGCTTGCCGAACGAGTCCCGCACCGCCAGCCCGGCCCGCAGCCCCCGCTCGACGATGAGCAGGTAGACCACCAGCAGGGCGGTCAACCCGAACAGGCCGATCTCCTCGCCGATGCCGGCGAAGATGAAGTCGTTCTGCACCTCGGGGATCTCCAGCGGCTCCCCGGCGCCCGGCCCGGAGCCGAACAGGCCACCGCTGCCCAGGCCGAGCAGGCCCTGCACCAGCTGGTAGCCCCGGTCGTACGGCTCGGCGAACGGGTCGAGCCAGATCTCGGCGCGGGTGTAGAAGTTGGCGAACGGGCCACCCACCGTGCCGCCCAGCACGTACGCGAGGTAGGCGCCGCCGAAGAACAGGACCAGACCGATCAGCAGCCAACTGACCCGTTCGGTGGCGATGTAGAGGGTCACCACGAACATGCCGAAGTAGAGCAGCGAGGTGCCGAGGTCCTTCTCGAAGACCAGGACCAGCAGACTGATCATCCACACCCCGAGCACCGGCCCGAGATCCCGGCCGCGCGGGAAGTCGATACCGAGGATGCGGCGGCTGGCCAGCGACAGCACCTCACGCTTGCGGACCAGGTAGTAGGCGAAGAAGACCAGCAGCGCCAGCTTGGCGAACTCACCGGGCTGGATGCTGAACCCGCCCACCCTGATCCACAGCTTCGCGCCGTTGATCTCGGAGAACCGGCCGGGCAGCACCGCCGGGATCATCACCAGCACGATGCCGGCCAGCCCCAGCGTGTACGCGTACCGGGAGACCGCCCGGTGGTCGCGCATCAGCACCAGCAGGCCGGCGGCGAGAATCACCGCGGCCAGCGTCCAGGCGAGCTGCCGCCCGCCGGTGCCGGCGAAGATGGCCAGCGTCTCCCGGTCGGCCGGGGCGGCCTTGCCGAGGTCGAGCCGGCGCAGGAAGCCCACCCCGATGCCGTTGAGCAGGGCGACCGCCGGCAGCAGGGCCGGATCGGCGAACGGCGCCAGCCACCGGATCACCAGGTGCATGCCGAAGAAGACCAGCCCGAGCGCGGCGGCCGGCATCCAGAAGTCGCGGGTGACGGTGTCGAGCAGGTTCGCCTCGACGATCGCCCCGTACGCGGCCACCAGCACCATCGCCAGCACCAGC
This sequence comes from Micromonospora sp., assembly GCF_048594385.1. Classification (NCBI taxonomy): domain Bacteria; kingdom Bacillati; phylum Actinomycetota; class Actinomycetes; order Micromonosporales; family Micromonosporaceae; genus Micromonospora; species Micromonospora sp. The sequence goes on from NZ_JBMDWU010000488.1 coordinate 8,231, forward strand.
AGGGACAGTTCGGCGTTACGCCGGGACCGCGCCAGACGTACGCCGGGCCGCTCGCCCGTCGTGACGGGCGAGACTACCGGGTGGGCCGCTGCGGTCAAGGAGGTGTCCCTCGGATCTCAGCCGACGGTCACTCGGGCGACCGGCAGCCCGCCGGGTCTCCGGCCGGCGGAACCGCGTCGGAGGCCGAGGCGTCGGGTGTGGTGGGCGGCGTGGGAGTGCCGGTGGTGCCCGGGAGCCTGGTGGCGGTCGGGAGCCCGGTCACGCCGGGGCTGGGTGAGCCCGGGACGGCCGGCGCCGACGAGTTCGCCGGCACGGGTGAGCCGGTGACCAGCGGTGGCACCGGCGGGCAGACCGGCTTCAGGTTCGGATTGGTCGGGTCGTCGCTGGTCAACTCCGCCAGCCGGCGCAGCGCGTCCGGTCGGCTCTTGGCCTGGATGCCCTGCTTGACCTGCTCCTGGGCGGCCAGGGTGAGGTCGTCGAGCTTGGCCTGGCTGGTCGAGTGCACGCTCGACAGGTCGAGGCCGGCCACCTGGCCGGGAACCCCGCGGAAGACCGCGAGCTGCCCGCTGTCCGTCGCCCCGACGTAGTACTGCCGCTGGGTGTAGCTCCAGCCGGCGAAGAGGCCGCCACCGAGGATGACCAGCAGGGCCGTCAGCATCGCCGCGGTACGCAGCGGCCGGCGCGGGCGCTCCGGGTCGTCGTCCCGGCTGGCCGCCGGTTCCTCGGGGGCGGGCGGGCGCGGCGCCGACAGCGCCGACGCGCGGGCGGCCGGGGTCGAGTCGTCGGCGGCGGTGGCCATCCCCCGGTCCCGGGCCGCGGCCCCGCCGACGATCGGGCTCGCCTCGACGATGTCCTGGTCGGTGGCGTCCGCGATGATCACGGTGATGTTGTCCGGGCCGCCGCCGCGCAGGGCGAGCTGCACCAGCCGCTCGACGCACTGCTGCGGGTCGGTGTACTCGCGGAGGCTGTCGCCGATGGTCTCCGCGCTGACCACGCCGGAGAGGCCGTCGCTGCAGATCAGGTAGCGGTCCCCGGGCAGCACCTGCCGGACGCTGTACTCCGGGTCGATGTCCCGGCCGTCGAGGGCGCGGGTGAGCAGCGAGCGCTGGGGGTGGCTGCTCGCCTCCTCCGCGCTGATCCGCCCCTCGTCGACGAGCATCTGGACGTAGGTGTCGTCCTTGGTGATCTGGGCGAACTCGCCGTTGCGCAGGAGGTAGGCCCGCGAGTCACCGATGTGGACCATGCCCAGCTTGCTGCCGGAGAAGAGGGTCGCGGTGAGCGTGGTGCCCATCCCCTCCAACTGCGGGTTGGCATCCACCGTGTCGCGGAGCTGCTGGTTGGCGGTGCCCACGGCCGATCGCAGCGCGTCGACGAGCGCGTCCCCCGGGACGTCCTCGTCGAGCGGCGCCATGGCACCGATGACGATGTTGCTGGCGACGTCACCGGCGGCCATGCCGCCCATGCCGTCGGCGACGGCGAGGAGCCGCGGCCCGGCGTAGACGGAGTCCTGGTTTCCGTCTCGGATCAGACCGCGGTCGCTGTGGGCCGCATAGCGCAGGGTCAGAGTCAGGGCCGTAATTCGAGAGAGGTGCGGCCGATACGGATCGGCACGCCGAGGGGGACGGGGGTTGGTCCGGTGACCTTAGCGCGATCGAGGTACGTGCCGTTAGTCGAACCGAGATCCTCGACGAACCACTGCCCGTCCCGGGGCACCAGCCGGGCGTGCCGGGCGGAGGCGTAGTCATCGGTGATGACGAGGGTGGAGTCCTCGGCCCGGCCGATGGTGATCTGCGCTTCGCCGAGGGTGATCCGGGTGCCGGCGAGCTGGCCGGCGGTGACCACCAGCTGGTGGGCCGCCCGACCCCGCTTCACCTTCGCCGGCTTCGCCGCCTGCTGCTGGGTGGAGGCCCCGACCGCGCGTGGCGCGGCCACCAGCCGCCCCGACCGGGCGCCCGCGAAGAGATCCCGACGGATGACACCGACCACCGTGAACACGAAGATCCACAGCAGGATGAGGAACCCGAACCGGGCGACGGTGATGACGAGTTCCGGCAAGGCGGGTCAGCCGTCCACGCGGAAGGTCAGCGTCGTGGTGCCGAGCTGGATCATGTCGCCCGGGTTCAGGGCGACGGCCGAGACCCGCTGGCCGTTGACCATGGTCCCGTTGGTCGACCCGAGGTCGGTCAGCACGACCTGGCCGCCGTCGAAGTCCAGCCGGGCGTGCCGCCGGGAGATCCCGACGTCGGGCAGGCGCAGGTTGGCCTGGTCGCCCCGGCCGATCACGGTCGAGCCCATCTGCAACGGATAGGTGCGGCCGTCACCCGAGACCAGCCGGACGTTGCGCGCGCCGCCGCCGCCGTGGCCGGGCGGCGGGCCGTAGCCGCCCCCCTGGTCGTACGACGGGTAGGCCGGCGGACCGGGGTCGTAGCCGCCCGGGGAGGAGACCGGAGCGACCTCGCCGCCGGTGTAGACCTCGGCGGTGACCCGGAACATGCCGGTGTCCAGCCCCTCGCCCCGCTCGACCTCGACAATCACGTCGCCGTAGACCGTCCACGCCTGCTCGCCGATGAACTCCGCCTGTGACTGGGCCAGTTCCTGGGCCAGCGCGGCGGCGTACGGCGCCAACCGGCTGTGGTCGTACGGGGAGAGATCGATCACGTAGCGGTTCGGCACCCGGGTGCGGCCACCAGCGAGGATGGCCTTGTGCGCCTCGGCCTCCCGCTGCATGGCGTTGAGGATCTCCACGGGGTGGACCACCCCTTTGAAGACCTTGGCGAAGGCCCCTTCTACCAGGCCTTCCAGACGCTTCTCGAAGCGTTGCAGCACGCTCACCGGCTCCTCCTCGGGTCCCGAGGACATGATGGTATCTGGACGGCGCGCATGCAGCTCGCGCGCCGCTCGGCCACCGCGCGGCGGCCCGTTCGGAGCGGCCGTCCGGACCGTGCTACTCTTTCGTCCGCCACGAAGGGTGACCGCTCGTAGGAACGGTAACCGGTCGGGGCGAGACCGCAGGACCGGGTAGGATGTTCCGGGCCCGCCGGAGACGGCGGGGTCGACGCGAACTACGACGTTCGAGGGTCGTGCCACGGGGATGTGGCGGAATGGCAGACGCGCACGGTTCAGGTCCGTGTGTCCGAAAGGACGTGGGGGTTCAACTCCCCCCATCCCCACCACCAGACGAGGGCTCCGCAGTCGCGGGGCCCTCACTTCGTATCGGGGCGTACCGGACGTCAGGCTATGCTCCGATGGTTTTTTCCAGCCTCCTACCTTGACCAGGAGTGTCGTGTGAGTGTCGCGTTGGTGACCGGGTCGGGCGGTCTGATCGGTTCCGAGGCGGTCCGGCACTTCGCCGGGCTCGGCCTGGACGTGGTCGGCATCGACAACGACATGCGGCAGGAGTTCTTCGGCGCCGAGGCCTCGACCGCGTGGAACGTCCGGCGGCTGACCGACGAGCTGGGGTCGGCGTACGCGCACCACAGCATCGACATCCGCGACCGGGACAGCCTCGGCAAGCTCTTCGCCAGGTACGGCCGGGACATCGCCGTGGTGATCCACACCGCCGCCCAGCCCTCGCACGACTGGGCGGTACGGGACCCGTTCACCGACTTCGACGTCAACGCCGGCGGCACCCTCAACGTCCTGCAGAACGTGCGGGAGCACTGCATCGGGGCGCCGGTGATCCACTGCTCGACGAACAAGGTCTACGGCGACCGCCCCAACAGCCTGCCGCTGGTGGAGCAGGAGACCCGCTGGGAGATCGAGCCGGGGCACCCGTACGAGCAGGGCATCCGCGAGGACATGTCGATCGACGCCTGCCTGCACTCGGTCTTCGGGGCCTCCAAGGTCGCCGCCGACGTGATGGTGCAGGAGTACGGCCGCTACTTCGACATGCGGACGGCCTGCTTCCGGGGCGGCACGCTGACCGGCCCGGCGCACTCGGCGACCGAGCTGCACGGCTTCCTCGGGTACGTGATGCGGGCCAACATGGAACGCCGCACCTACAAGATCTTCGGATACCAGGGCAAGCAGGTGCGTGACGCCATCCACAGCTCGGACGTGGTGACGGCGTTCGAGGCGTTCTTCCGGGAGCCGCGCTCGGCGGCGGTCTACAACCTGGGCGGCGGCCGGCACTCCAACACCTCCAACCGGGAGGCGTTCGCCCTGGCCGAGGAGATCACCGGCCAGGAGATGATCACCGAGTACGTCGACGCGAACCGGATCGGCGACCACAAGTGGTGGATCGGCTCGAACGAGGCGTTCCAGGCCGACTACCCGGGCTGGAAGCAGGTCTACGACGTACCCATGATCATGCGGGAGATCTACCAGGCCAACGTCGACAAGTGGGTGCCGGGGGCATGACCGGACAGGGCAAGCGGAACGTCCTCGGCGTCCTGGTCGACGCCACCGACTACGCCTCGGCGACCGAGCAGGTGGTCGCGGCGGCCCGGGAACGCCGGCCGCTGGCGCTGACCGCGCTGGCCGTGCACGGGGTGATGACCGGGGTGCTCGACCCGGCGCACAACGCCCGGCTCAACTCCTTCGACGTGGTAACCCCGGACGGCCAGCCGGTGCGCTGGGCGCTCAACCTGCTGCACCACGCCGGGCTGACCGACCGGGTCTACGGCCCGACGCTGACCCTGCACGTGCTGCGCCGCTTCGCCGACGAGGGCCTTCCGGTCTATCTGTACGGCTCGACCGAGGAGACGCTGGCGAAGCTGATTCCGGCGCTGGAGCGGATGTTCCCGGCCCTGAAGATCGCCGGGGTGGAGCCGTCGAAGTTCCGCGCGGTGCAGCCCGGCGAGGACGTCGAGATCGCCGACCGGATCCGGGCCAGTGGTGCCCGGCTCGTCCTGGTCGGCCTGGGCTGCCCCCGCCAGGAGGTCTTCACGTACGCGATGCGGCCCCTGCTGGACATGCCGCTGATGGCCGTCGGCGCTGCCTTCGACTACCACGCCGGCCTGCTCCGGCAGCCGCCGCCGTGGATGCAGCGGGCCGGCCTGGAGTGGTTCTGGCGGCTCGGCCTGGAGCCGAAGCGGCTCTGGCGGCGGTACGTCATCCTCAACCCGGCCTACCTGACCCGCCTCGCCGGCCAGAAGACCGGACTGTGGAAGGCCCGTCCGCCGGCCCCGGCCACCGAACGGCCGGCCACCTTCGCGGTCTGATCCGCCCACGACGGCCGACCGGCCGGTACGACGACCCGGTCGGTTGCGTGCCGCCGGGCCGATCGGCCGGGACACGGCCACCCCTACGGGATGCTCCGGGGTGGGAACAGGGGCTCGTCCCGGATTCGCCGCCCGCCGTTGTGGGCAAGGCTGTGTCCATGGATGGGCATCTCATCGTTCTGCTGTCGATCGCCGCCGTCTGGCTCGCCGCCGGCGTCGTGGCGGACGGACTACCCCGGCTGGACCGGGCCCGCGCCCTGCGACGGCGTACCGGATGGCTGCTCGCCCTCTCCGTGGCCGGACTCGCGCTGACCGCGACGGTGCTGGTCGCCGGCACGATCAGCGGCGGGGACACCCCGGTCGACCGGGCGGCCGGGCAGCTCCCGCTGGTGGCGGTGCCGGCGCTCGCGGTGGCCGCCTGCACGGTGCGCCGGGTCCGCCGGCTGCGGGCCGGGGCGGGCGCGTTCACCGCCGCGCCGGAGACCCCCGCGCCGTACGGCCTGCGGGCCGCCGCCGGTCATCCGCTGATCGGCCTGCCCGTGCAGGTGACCGCGCTGGCCACCCTGCCGGGCCTGTTGCGGGCCGGTGGGCTCGATCTCAGCGCCGGCAACGGGTTGACCGGGGTGACGCTCATCCTCGGCGGGTTGGCCGTCCTCGCCATCGGGGTACGCCACGGGCTGCGGCACAACCGGCTCGCCGAGCGGACCCTGCCGGGCACCCGCCCCGCACTGGCCGGGCTGCCCGCCTCATCGGCCGCGGCCGGCTCCCTGCACGTATAGCAGTTCCAGGATCGCCCGGGTCGCCTCGAACCACCGGTCCAGCCAGCCGGGCGGTGGGACGCTGCCCTTGGGCGGCAACTCCAGCAGCAGGCCCCGCAACAGCGGGTGGTCGATCAGCGGTTCGGAGGGGTCCATGGGCCAGCTGGCCGGTCGGAGCGACGGCTCGGCGAAGGGGCCCGGGTGCGACGAGGGCAGCGGCAGGGGTCCGCCGTGCTCGGACCCGGGGTAACCGTCGCGGCCCACCTCGGTGTCACCGGCACCCACCTCGGTGAGCATCGTGTCGCGCCGGGCGCTGCGGTACTTCCCGCCGAACCGTTCGGTCTTGCCGGGGCCATGGGTGAGGTTGTCTGAGCCGATCGTCGTCATCTGCGTATCGCCTGCCTCGCTCGGTTGCCGCCACCTGCGGCGGATCGTCGACCAGCGCCGTACCGAGGGTTCAACGACCCGGGGCGGAAGTGGCGACGGGCCGGCCGGGGAGTGTCCCCGACCGGCCCGCGGTCAACGCCACGCTGCGTTGGTCAGTGTTGGCCGAACGCGCCGTTCCGAGCGTCGGCGACGAAGGCGTTCCATTCCCCGGGGGCGAATACGAGGGCGGGACCTGTCTTGTCCTTCGAGTCCCGTACCCCGACCGCCCCGATCACGTAAGCCACCTCGACACAGTTGTCACAGTTCGGCCCGCTTTTTGAGCTCTTGAACCAGGTCGCCTGCGTCAGGTCCTCGGGGAACCTCTTGGTCGCCATTTCCACAACGGCTCCTCTGCCAGTTCTGCGATGTGTGCTATGGACTCCTCCGGCTGCCGGGCTGCTGCTCGAATGTGATCGAAGATGAAGCTGTACTTCTGTAGCTCGTCGCTCTTCTCCAGGAAGAGCCCACCCGTGGCGTTCTCCGCGTACACGACATCCGGATCAACCGATTCGGGAAAGCTGAGAATGGTGAAGGTCCCGTCCATGCCGGCGTGCGCCCCCACCTCGAAGGGCAGGACCTGCAACGTCACGTTCGGCAGTTCGGCCACCTCCACCAGCCGCCTGAGCTGGTTACGCATCACCGCGTCACCGCCCACCGGCCGACTCAACACCGCCTCATCGAGCACCACCCACAGATCGACCGGATCGTCCTGGGTCAACAACGACTGACGGCCCAGTCGGACACGCACCCGTTGTTGCACCTGGTCGGCGGTGAAGTCCGGGCGGGCCGCCTGGATCATCGCGCTGGCGTACTCCTCGGTCTCCAGCAGACCGGGCACGACCTGCTGCTCGTACGCGCGGATGTGGCCGGCCGCCGCCTCCAGGCCGACGTACGCCCCGACGAGCACGGTGCTGTAGGGATGCCACCACCCCTTCTGCCGCGCCTCGCGGGCGATCTGCACCAGCTCCTCGCTCTCCGCGCCCACCACCCCGTAGATGCGGAGCATGTCCCGCACGTCACGGGGCGTGACGGAGGTGTGGCCGGTCTCGATCCGCGAGATCTTGGAGGCGGAACACTCCAGCTGCTCGGCGACGACCTCTATGGTGATGCCGGCACCGTCGCGTAGGCGGCGTAGCTCGGCCCCGAGCCGACGACGCCGGATGGTGGGGCTCCGCCGTTCGCTCATCGCATCGCCCCAGGTGCCGATGACGGGGGAAGCTGGTGCCTCGCGCTCACCCGGTTACCTCCGGTCGGTCGCGCCTGCGTCCACACCCGCCGGGGGCGCGACCGACGGACGGCGGGCGATCGTTCGCGGCAAGGGGTGGAACCGGTCGTCGACCGGCCGCGGCGGGCGAACCGCGTCCAGTGTGCCGCTCCGGAGTCGGCGTGATCAAGCGCCCGGTTCACGTGTCGCCCTCACGTATCGGCAAAAGTCGACGTGCAACTTGCATCCCGCATCACACTGATGCACTCTGTCCGTATGGTTCGAGTCACTCACCGTTTCCGGTCGATTTCCGGGTGTGATCATCGCCCCGGGCTCGCCCGGCCGGATGGATGCCCCGGGCCGCAGGAATCCACGAGGCCCGCCCCGGGTTGATGACCCGCCGCTGTACGCCCGAAGGCTGCGGCGGCGGGAGCGGTAACACCCGTGAGCAGCCGGGTGATGGCCGGGTGGTGCGATCCACCACCAGCGGGTACGCCCCCGGCCACCACCACACCGAGCACCGGCCCGCGAGGCACAACCCCGTCGCCGGACCCGCATCCGTCCCCGTTCCGCACCGACCGGCCCCGCGACGCCGGCCATATCCTCCCAGGAGCCCATGTGCTTCCCCGCTCCGGTGACGTTCTGCACGTGACCCGCGCCGCCAGTGTGCAGTTCCTCCGACCGATCACCTTCCGGGTGATCCGGGTGCTCGACTGGCCGACGTACGACGGCTGGCTCTGGCTCGACGGCTACCAGCTCAACGCCGCAGGCGACGCGGTCAGCCGCCGCTCGATCTTCGTCCAGCGGGCCGGACTGACCCAGCTGCGGGCCGCGGCCGTACCGCGTCAGCACACCGCACGGTCGCGCCGGCCGGTCAACCGCGCGCCGATCGCGGTGGGCTGACTCCCCGATTACCCGGCCGGAGGGCGTGCCGCCGCCATAGAATCGGTACGCCCACCCCGGCGAAGTCTCACCCCGCGCGTATCCGGCCCCTGAACCTGGGATGGCCATGGTCTATCTGCCCGCCGCGCGGCGGCACCACCGGTCCCGCCTCAGACCCGCCTTCGGCCTGCTGGCCCTGGTCGGCGTGGTCCTCACCCTCGTGGTGGTGACCCGCTACCCGGCCGAGTCGGCCACCCGGCTCGCCGAGCCGGTGCCGGCCCCCGAGATCACCGTGGCCGAGCCCACCGACGCCGACGGCACCACCGACGCCGACGGCACACCGCCCGATCCGGCCCTACCTGCCGACCGGCGCGCCCGCACCCCGCTCTGGGCCGACACCGACGGCGGGGCCGGAAACCCGCCCGGGGACGCTGTGCGGACCGGGGACGACCCGACCGCCGAGGACGACCCGACGGCTGGTCCCGGTGGGAGCATCGCGGCCGATCCGGGGACCGCGCAGTCCGGGGTCGGCGGTGGCGGTGCGTCCGCCCTCGCCCAGCCCCGGCACCCGTCGGACGACCGGCAGACCGTCGCCCGGTCGCTGTTCTACTCCGGCCTGCTCGGGCTGGCCATCTCCCTGGCCGGTCTGGGCCTGGTGGGGGCCAGACGCCGGATGTGGTGAGCCGGGCCGGTCACCCGGTGGGGGTGCCGGTCGGGGTGGCGGTGCCGGACGGCGACGCCGACGGCTCGGCGGCCACCACCAGGGTCACCTCGTCCCCCGGCGACACCGTCTGACCCGCGCCCGGATCGGTGGACAGGACGGTGCCGGGCGGCCGGTCCGACTCCCGCGTCTGCACCCGGGAGGACAACCCGAGCCGCCCCAGCAGGGCCTCCGCCGTCTCCTGGGAGAGACCGACCAGCGGCGGCACCGCAATTCCGGCGGGCTCGGTCGTCGGCGCGGTGGTCGGTGGGGTCGTCGGCGGCCCGGTGGTCGGTGGGGTGCTGGGTGGTGCGGTGGTCGGGGCGGCACCCGTCGTCGGCACGGCCGTCGGCGGTGGGGTCGGTGTCCCGTCCGACGAGGTGTCCACCGCCCGCAGGACCAGCCAGATCCCCACCCCGACGAGCCCGAGCAGCACGAGCCCGAGCACGCCCAGCAGGATCGGCGTCCACCAGCGTCGGCCGCGCTGCTCCTCGGCGTACCACTCGGCCGACTCGCGGGGGTCGTCCGCCCGTGCCGGTGGCACCCCGGCCCGGCCGGACCAGACCGGTGCGTCCGTCGCACCGGGCGGCGGCCCGTCGGCCGCCGGCAGCGGGCGGGTCGCGTCCACCGGCGCCTGCCGGGCGGTGGCGTCGACCGGGGACGGCCCGCCCGCCGGGGGCCGGTCCGCCGGCAACGGCGCGGTCCGGTCCGCAGCCGGCAGTCGGCCGGTCGCATCGTCGGGCGGACGGGGCAGTGGGCGGGTCGCGTCGTCGGCGGGTGGGTCCTGGCGGTCGTCGCTCATCGCACGTCCTCTCGCCACCTGGCGGACGGCGGGCGCTCGACCCACCGGGCGAGGCCCCGGGCCGGCCCGGCGGTCGTGGCACTCGGCCCCACCACGGTAACGGTCGACGCCGGCAATCGCCGGTACCGGCGCGGCGACCCGCCCGTCAGGGCGTCGGCGTCGGTGTCGGCTCGGCGGTCGGCGTCGGTTGGTCACCGCAGGAGATGGCGACCTGGTCGTTCCAGTGCGCGGTCGCGTCGGCCGCAGGCACCTGGGCGGTGACCTCGCCACGGTTGCCGGTGGGATACCGGGGGAACAGGCCCACGTCGCCCAGTTCGTCGGCGGCGTCGTCGCAGTCCTCGCCGACCAGGTCCGGCACCTCGACCTCGGGTGCCGGCCCGCTGACCTCCACCCGCACGGTGGTGCCCGGCTTCACCGACGTGTCCTGGGCGGGCACGGTACGGGTCACCGTCCGGCCCGACCCGGTGCCGAACACCAGCCGCCAGCCGAGCTTCCGGTCGTGCAGGGTGTCCCGCGCCTTCTCGAAGTCGAGCCCCACCAGCCGGGGCACGGTCAGCCCGCCACCGGTGGCGGCGGGTGGCGGGGTGGTCCGCGCGGCGGTCGGTCCGGCGGTGGTCGGCGCGTCGACCGGGGTGGACGGTCCGCTGGCCGCCGCTGCCGGGGTGGCGCCGGTCTCCGGGTCGCCGGGGTCGGCCAGCACCCACCCGACGGTGCCCCCGACGGCGGCCAGCAGGACCGTCGCCAGGGCGCCGCCGAGCAGCATCTTTCCCCGGCCCGGCCGGCCCCGGCCCGCGGTGTCCTGTCCGGTGTACTCGTCGTCGTCCATGCCGCTCCCCCGCCTCGTCCCCGAAACGGTACCGGCCGCTGCCCAGCGGTCACCGGCCGTGCTCCGGCGCTCGTCCGACTCGCCGCCTCGACCAGGGAACGCTACAGTCCCGACATGGCGGGACGGGGCTGGGGAGGATCGGTGCTCACCGCGCTGGGCGTCGCCGCCGGTGTGGGCGCCGCGCAGCTGGGCTTCGGCTACGGCCTGGGCATCATCAACTGGGCACCGGCCGACGCCGGCGCCACCGAACCGTCCTGGTTCGCCAGCCTCGCCTGGGCGACCTGGATCGCCGCCGTCTCCACCGTCGCCGGGGCGGTCTGCGCCCAACGGCTGCACGAGCGCAGCGGGGACGTCGACACCGGTGGCACCCTGCACCGGGTCACCCTCGCGGTCGCGGGCGCGGTCGGGGCGCTGATCACGATCCTGCTGGTCGCGGTGCCGTCCCGGGCCGCCTCCGTACCGGAGACCTTCTCGCCGCAGACCGTCGCGGCCGGCTACGCCGGGGTGGGTGTGCTGGTGGGGTTGGTGGTCGCGGTCTGGGCGCTGCACTCGCGGGCCGCCGCGACGAACGTGATCGCCACCGTCGGCTGGTTGTGGTTGCTGGCCGTCGTCTCCGTCGTCGACGGGGTGCTCGCCGGTCGGGGACTGACCAGCGCCCAGCTCGGCATCTGGCAGATCGCCCAGGACAGCCCCCGGTTCTGGTGGCGGGACCACCTCTACTGGCCGGGAGCGCTGCTCGCCCTGGGCTCGGCCCTGCTGATCGGCGCGTCGGCCGCCCGACGGGCCGCCCGGACGCCCGCGCTGCGGCTCGGTGCGGTGGTCTCCGGGGCCGCCGGGCCGGTGCTCGTCGCGGTCGCCTACTTCCTCGCCGTGCCCCGGCTGGCCACGATCTCCCCGGCCCAGGTCTCGGCCCACCTCGTCGCGCCGTACGCGGTCATCGTCGGCGCGGCCGGTTCGGTGCTGGTCGCCTCGCTCGCCCAGCGGGCCGAGCGACGGGCCGCCGCACGGACGACGCCGTCGGTGCCGCACCCCCGCGCCGGGGAACCGGACGACCTGCCGGCCGGCACCGACCCGACCGCACCCTCCGAACCGGACGTTCCCGGTCGGGGGACCGACCACTCGACGGCCGACAACCCGGGCCCCGGCGGCACCTCGGAGGTCACTCCCGGGCCGCCCGCCAACCCTGGCCCGGCGGACGACCCGGCCGGGGATTCCCCGACGCCGGTGCCGGAACCCGGTGACGATTCCCGGCCTCCGGCCGTGGGCCGGGCCCGACCGGTCCGCCGGGGTCGGAGCACCCCGCCGGCTCCGTCACCCGGTGCGGCCCAGGCCGGTGACGCCCGCGCCGGTGCAGCGCCGTCCGGCCCGGTTACCGACCAGCACCCCGGTTCGCCGGACGGCGGGCAGCAGGGCGTCGACCAGGGGGACGGGGCCCCGCCGACGGGACCGGGCCCGGTGCCCAAGCCCCGCGCCGGACGCCGCACCCCCTGACCCGGCAACGGCCTCCCCGGCCGGACGTGGCCACGGGACGCCGGCCCTCCTACCGGATGGCTCAGTCCACCGGCCAGGTGTGCACCGGTTCGTTGCTGCGCTGGAGTTCGGCGTACCGGTTGGCCATGTGGCGCAGCGCCGCGTCCCGGTCGAGGTTGCGGTGGTGTTGCGCGGCCCACACCGTCTCGGTCTGCCAGACCGCCCCGTTGCGGCCGGTACGGCAGCGCTGCTCGATGATGCCCAGCAGCCGGTCCCGTTCGGCGGGGGCGACACCGAACCGGTCCAGCCCGGTGGCCGCCTTCGGCAGCAGGGTGTCGAGGACCAGCTTGGTGACCGGCACCTCGCCGAGGCGGGGCCAGTGCAGCACGGCGTCCATGCCCCGACGGGCGGCGGCGTGGAAGTTCTCCTCGGCGGAGCTGAAGGTGAGCTGGCTCCAGATCGGCCGGTCGGACTCGGCCAGCCCACGCGCCAGCCCGAAGTAGAAGGCGGCGTTGGCCAGCATGTCGACCACGGTCGGGCCGGCCGGCAGCACCCGGTTCTCCACCCGCAGGTGCGGACGGCCGTCCATGATGTCGTACACCGGGCGGTTCCAGCGGTAGACGGTGCCGTTGTGCAGCCGCAGCTCGGACAGTTGCGGGACGCCACCGGCGTGCAGCACCTCGACCGGGTCCTCGTCGGCGCAGATCGGCAGCAGCGGCGGGAAGTACCTGACGTTCTCCTCGAACAGGTCGAAGATCGAGGTGATCCAGCGTTCACCGAACCACACCCGGGGGCGTACCCCCTGGGCCTTCAGCTCGTCCGGGCGGGTGTCGGTGGCCTGCTGGAACAGGGCGATCCGGGTTTCGGCCCAGAGTTGCCGGCCGTAGAGGAACGGCGAGTTCGCGCCGACGGCGACCTGGACGCCGGCGATGGCCTGGGAGGCGTTCCAGTAGTCGGCGAAGCTGTCCGGCGCGACCTGGAGGTGGAACTGGAGGCTGGTGCAGGCGGCCTCGGGGACGATCGAGTCGGTGTGCGTCCGCAGCCGCTCGACCCCCCTGATGTCCAGTTCGATGTCCTCGCCCCGGGCGCCGACGATCTGGTCGTTGAGCACCCGGTACCGCTCGTTGGTGGAGAGGTTGTCGGCCACCAGGTGCCGTTCGGTCAGGGTGGGCAGGATGCCGACCATGACGATCCGGGCGTCGGACCGGGCCGCCCGTTCGTCGGCCCGGGTGAGGCTGCTGCGCAGGTCGCTCTCGTAGTGGGCGAAGCCGCCCCCCTCGATCAGCCGGGGTGCCGCGTTCAGTTCCAGGTTGAACTGTCCCAGTTCGGTCTGGAAGAGCGGGTCGGCGATGGCGGCGAGGATCTCGTCGTTGCGCATCGCCGGTTCGGCGTCCGGGTCCATCAGGTTGAGTTCGATCTCCAGACCGGTCATCGGCCGGTCGGCGTCGAAGCCGAAGTCGTCGAGCATCAACGCGAAGACGTCCAGGCAGCGCCGCACCTTCTGCCGGTAGCGGACCCGGTCCTCCCGGGAGAACGCGCCCTGCTCGACGTCCCTACCCATGTTTCCTCCAGGCGTGAGACGCGCGGGACGGTGACCGTCCCGGCGCGCAGTGTGAACCACCATAAGAGCGCCCACGCGCCGGGGCCAGTGCCCACCGGGTATGCGCTGTCCCGCTTCTCTACCCAGCGGCCATTCACCAGCACCGGATGTCGCCGTCGCCGGGCAGTGACAATCCGCACGCGCAGACGCCGAGGCCCCCGCTCGCGGCGAGCGGGGGCCTCGGCGTGCCGGGCTCAGGCCTGCCGGATGGCCTCGCCCTCGATCTCGATCTTGATCTTCTTGCCGACCAGCACGCCACCGGTCTCCAGGGCGACGTTCCAGGTCAGGCCGAAGTCCTCGCGGTCGATCTCGGTGCTGGCGGTGAAGCCGAACACGTCGGTGCCGAACGGGGTGCGGCCGACACCCTCGAACTCGACCTCCAGCTCGACCTGGCGGGTGACGCCCTTGATGGTCAGGTCACCGAGCAGGACGAACTCGTTGCCGTCGTGGGACTTCACGGCGGTGCTGCGGTACTCCAGCGTCGGGAACTGCTCGACGTCGAGGAACTCGGGGCTGCGCAGGTGGCCGTCCCGGTCGGCCTGGGCGGTGTTGATGCTGGCCGCCTGGATGGTGGCGGTGACCGAGGACTGCAGCGGGTTCTCGGCGACGGTGATGGTGGCCGTGGCGTCGGCGAACTCGCCGCGTACCTTGCTGACCATCATGTGCCGGGCGACGAAGCCCACCCGCTTGTGCGCGGCGTCCAGCAGGTAGGTGCCGGCGGCGGGGATGGTGAGGCCGTCCCAGTCGCGGGTAACCGACTCGGTGCTGGTCATGTAACTGCCCTCCGGGGAAGATTGTTTAGTAGCCCAACGACTGCCTGAGCAACTATAACCGCAGCAATATTCCCCGTGTCAAGCACTGTTAGGATGGCCAGGTGGACGAGACTGTGTTCGACGACCCCCGGATCACCGCCGTCGGCCTCCTGGTCGAGGCGCACGCCGGGCTGACCGCCCGGTTCACCGCCCAGTACGAGGAGCACGGCGTCTCCGCGGTCGAGTTCGAGGTGCTGATGCGCCTGGCCCGCTCCCCCGGCAACCAACTGCGGATGACCGACCTCGCCGCGCAGACCTCCCTGTCCACCAGCGGCGTCACCCGGGTGGTGGACCGGATGGAGCGCGACGGGCTGCTCCGGCGTCGCGCCTGTCCGTCCGACCGGCGCAGCTCGTACGCGGTGGTCACCCCGGCCGGCATGCAGCGGCTGGACGAGACCCTGCCCGGCCATCTCCAGATCATCGAGCAGTGGTTCACCGGCCAACTCGAACCCGACACCCTCGCCGCCATGCTGGACGGCCTGCGCCGGGTACGCGACGCCGTCCACCCGGGGGCGACCGCCGGCAGCACCGACCAGGCCCCGACCGACGAGCCGCCGTCGGCCTGCTGACCACCCGCCGACAAGACACCGGGCCAACCGGCAGAAAAAGCGGCAGAACTCGTCGGACCCACCGGTCGCAGAGCCGCCGATCGCCGCAAAACGGACGGCCCGGCTGGCTAGCCTTCATCGCGCGGGGGAGCACCGGGGGGTGCTGGCGCGAGCGATCGAGCGAGGGGTTTGACCAGGGGGCCCGTTCGCTCGCGCCGCCCCCGCGTCTAGCCCAGCAGGCGTTCCTCATCCGGCAACAGCCGGATGCCGCCGCGTCGGCACGCCTGCGCCAGCCGTTCCCGCACCTCGGCGGAGCCGGTGCTCACGGCCAGCCCGACCAGGGCTTCGACCACGTCCCGCCGGTCCTGACCGGCCGCACCGGCAGCCTCCGCCACCGCGAACCACTCCGCCGCCAACTCCCGGTCCCCCCGGTGCCGGGCCATGGTGCCCTCGATCAGCGCGCAGACCGACTCCTCCGCCCGGACCGGCCCGCCCCCGCCCGGACGCCCCCCGGCCACGCCCGCCTCCGACCGGGACCCCGGCGGCGACGGACGACCGTCGCAGCGCAGCTCGGCCAGGATCTCGGCGGCCTCGTCCAGCCGGCCCGACCGGGCCAACGCCAGGCCCACCGTGCCGAGCACCCGCCGCCGGTGCCCCGGATCACCCACCCCGGCCAGCGCGGCGACCACCCGCCGGCCCTGGTCCACCGCGTCACCGTGACGGCCCTCCAGCCGGGCCACCTCGGCCAGGTCGGCACGGGCCAACAGGCGCAGCCGGGGCTCCCCGCACTGGGCGGCCAGCCGGTCCACCGCCGCCAGCCGACGCCGGGCCGCCGACAGATCGGCGAGGCGGATCTCGTGCCAGGCCAGGTGGTGCTGGGCGACCGCCATGTCCCGGGTCCGGCCGTGCCGGGTGGCCAGGGTCAGCACCGCCTGCGCCTGCTCGGCCGCCTCGTCGTACGCACCGGTCGCGACCAGCAGGGTGCCGAGGACGGTCCGCGCCGCCAGTTCCCCGGCCACGTCGGCCCGCCCGGCGAGCACCGCGAGCGCGGCACGGGCGGCGGGCAGCTCCTGCGCCGCCGCGCCGTGCTCGGCGGCCAACCGGGCCACCCCGAGCAGCGCCCAGGCCCGCAGCACCGGATCGGCGTCGGCGGTACGGGGATCGGCGAGCAACCGGCACAGCCACTGCCGGCCGCTGACGTCCCGCCCCCGCATCCGCCACCAACGGGTCAGCTCGGCTGCCAGCCGCAGCGCGGTGACCGGATCGTCCCCGGCGGCGTGTGCCAGCGCCGCGCCGATGTCACCGGTCGCCTCGTCGAGCTGACGGACGGCCGCCGACTGTCGCGCCCCGACCAGGTCCGGCGCGGTACGGGTCACCAACCGGGTGATCACCACGGCATGCCGGCGGCGGACGGCGGTCAGCTCGCCCCGGCCGGCGGCCTGTTCGAGGGCGTACTCACGGACCGCGTCGAGCAGACGGAACCGCAGTGGCCCGGCACCCCGGACACTGAGCAGGCCCAACTCGACCAGCCGGTCGAGCAGCGGCACCGGGTCGACCACCCCCGACGGGTCCGGGTCGGTCTCGTCGGCGAGCAGTTCCTCGGCCAGCTCCACCGACCACCGGTTGGCGAACACCGAGAGCCGGCGTAGCGCCGCCTGTTCCCACCCGTCGAGCAGCCGGTAGCTGGTGGCGACCGCCTCGCGCAGGGTCACCGCGACCGTGGAGCGGGCCGGGTCGTCGGTACGCCCCGGCGGCGCGGCCTCCCACCCCCGCCCGCCGAGATCCGGGCCGGCCAGGTCGAGCACCCGGTCGCCGTACCGGTCGAGCAGTTCGGGCAGGTCGAGGATGCGGCCCCGGGCCGCCATCAGCTCGATCGCCAGCGGCAGGCCGTCGAGCCGGCGGACCAGCGCGGTGAGGGCGGGCAGCTCGTCCGGGCCGGGTGGTTCCGGGCGGACCCGGGTGAGCCGGGCGGTGAACAGGGCCGCCGCCGGCCACCGGGCCAGCTCGTCCGGGTCGACCACTCCGGCGGGGGGCACCTCCAGCGGGGCCACCGGGCGGACGAGTTCGCCGGGGATGCCGACCGGATGCCGACCGGTCGCCACCACCCGCAGGGTGGGCACCGCCGCGACGAGCAGGTGCACCACCTCGGCCACCGGGTCCGGGGCCCGTTCGACCGCGTCCACCAGCAGCAGCGCCGGGCGGCCCCGCAGCCGGGCGGCCAGTTCGGCGAGCCGGGCCGCGCCGAGCACCGCGCAGGCCGCGGCGAGCACGTCGTTGGCGTCGGAGCCGGTACCGACCAGCACTCCGGCCACCCCGCCCGGGTGGACGTCGGCCACCGCGTGCGCCACGGCCAGGGCGAGCGCGGTCTTGCCCACCCCGGCCAGGCCGACCAGGCTCAGCACCGGCGGCCAGCCGTCGCCGGTCAGCAGAGCGGTCAGCTCGTCGAGTTCCCGTTCCCGGCCGATCAGCTCGACCGGCGGGGGCAGCGCCATCGGCGTACCCGGGAGGTCGGGGTCGCGGGGGACGGTGCCGGCGGCGGGTGTGCGGTGCGGCAGCCCGGCGACGCCCGGAGCGGCCGGGGTGGTCGCGGCCCGGCCCCGGGCGGTGGCGAGGAAGCCGGCGCGCGCCGCGCCGGTCAGGCCGAGCGCCCCGGCGATCAGCTCGGCGGTGGTGCGGTGCGGCCGGTGGGCCCGGCCGCGTTCCAGGTCGCGGACCGTCCGCACGCCGACCCCGGCCCGCTGGGCCAGGTCGGTCTGGGTGAGACCGGCGGCCAGGCGGTGGGCCCGCACCAGCTCCCCGATGGGGGTACGACCACCCGCTGGCGAGTGATCATGATCCGGGGTCATGGGCAGGAAGGGTACGGACGGGATACGACGCCGGGCAGCCCTTCGTCGGTCTACTGACGAAGGGCTGCGGATACCCGACAGAGCCCCGTTCTCGCCCGGCGGCGGACCCGATCCGGGGGTACGGTCAGAGGCCCAGGTCGCGGGCGATGATCATGCGCTGCACCTCGGAGGTGCCCTCGCCGATCTCCAGGATCTTGGAGTCCCGCCAGAACCGGGCCACCGGGTACTCGTTCATGAAGCCGTAGCCGCCGTGGATCTGGGTGGCCTCCCGGGCGTTGTCCACCGCGACCGTGCTGGCGTGCAGCTTGGCGATCGCCGCCTGCCGCTTGAACGGCTCACCGGCGAGCATCCGGGCGGCGGCGTCGTGGTAGGCCAGCCGGGCGGTGTGCGCCTTCAACTCCATGTCGGCGATCTTGAACTGGATGGCCTGGTAGTTGCCGATCGGCTGACCGAACGCCTGGCGCTCCTTCGCGTACTTCAGCGACTCGTCGACGCAGCCCTGGGCGAGGCCGACGGCCAGCGCGGCGATGGCGATCCGCCCCTCGTCGAGGATCCGCAGGAACTGGGCGAAGCCCCGGCCCCGCTCACCGAGCAGGTTCCCGGCCGGCACCCGGCAGTCGTCGAAGGTCAGCTCATGGGTGTCCGAGGCGTTCCACCCCACCTTCGAGTACCCCGGCGCGACGGTGAAGCCGGGTGTCCCCGACGGCACGATGATGGTGGACAGCTCCTTCGAGCCGTCCGGGTTGGTGCCGGTGACCGCGGTGACGGTGACCAGCGCCGTGATGTCGGTGCCCGAGTTGGTGATGAACGCCTTCGACCCGTTGATCACCCACTCGTCGCCGTCCAGGACGGCCCGGGTCTGGGTGCCGCCCGCGTCCGAGCCGGTGCCCGGCTCGGTGAGGCCGAACCCCGCGAGGGCCTCCCCGCTGAGCAGCTTCGGCAGCCAGCGGGCCTTCTGCTCGTCGGTGCCGAACCGGAAGATCGGCATCGCGCCCAGGGAGACCGCCGCCTCCAGGGTGATCGCCACGCTGGAGTCGACCCGGGCCAGTTCCTCCAGCGCCAGGCAGAGCGCGAAGTAGTCGCCGCCCATGCCGCCGTGCTCCTCGGGGAAGGGCAGGCCGAACAGCCCCATCTTGCCCATCTGTCGGACGATCTCGTACGGGAAGGTGTGCCGCTCGTAGTGCTCGGCGATCACCGGGGCGACCGCCTCGCGGGCGAAGTCCCGCACGCTCTCCCGCAGCGCCTCGTGTTCCTCGCTGAGCCGGAAGTCCATCGGTTCCTCCTGTACGGGTGCCGCCCCGGACGCTCGTGACGCCGGGAACGACGGATCGGTTGGACGACCGGTCGGACCCGGTCGACGGCGGTGGCTCGGTGCCGACCGGTCGGGCCGGTCGGGGACGGCGGTGGGTCCCCGGCCGGTCAGACCGGGGTGACCCCGTGCCGGCGACGGGAGAAGTGCCGGTCCTTGCTGCGGGCGGCGGCGAACCGGCGGACCAGTTCGGCGCGCAGCTCGTGCGGTTCGACGATCGCGTCGATGACCAGCTCACTGGCGAGCCGCACCACGTCGATGTCCCGCTCGTACTCGGCCCGTCTGGCGGCGACGAAGGCGGCCCGTTCGGCCTCGTCGGCGATCGCCGCGATCTTGTTGGCGTAGACGGCGTTGACCGCCGCCTCGGCCCCCATCACCGCGATCTTCGCGGTGGGCAGGGCGATCGTCGCGTCCGGGGCGAAACCGGGACCGGCCATCGCGTACAGGCCCGCGCCGTACGCCTTGCGCACCACCACGCAGATCTTGGGTACGGTCGCCTCGGAGATCGCGGTGATCATCTTGGCCCCGTGCCGGATGATGCCCTGCTTCTCCACCGCGCTGCCGACCATGAACCCGGGCACGTCGCTCAGGAACAGCAGCGGCACGTTGAACGCGTCGCAGAGCTGCACGAACCGGGTCGCCTTGTCGGCCGAGTCGACGAAGAGCACGCCGCCCTTGAACATCGAGTTGTTGCCGACCACGCCGACGACCTCGCCGTCGAGCCGGCCGAACCCGATGGTCAGCTCCTTCGCCCAGAGCGCCTGGATCTCGAAGAACGAACCCTCGTCGAGCAGGCCCTTGACGTACCGGCGCATGTCGAACGCCTGCCGCTCGCTGGCCGGCACCAGCGCGGCCAGGTCGACCTTGGCGGGCGCGGCGACGGCCGGCGCGGCCGGCGGTTGCTGCTGCCAGTTCGCCGGCAGGTACGACAGGTAGGTCTTCACCACGTCGAGCGCGTCGGCCTCGGTCCTGCACAGGAAGTGCCCGACGCCGGACTCGGCGCAGTGCACCCGGGCCCCGCCCATCGCCTCCAGGGTGGTCTTCTCCCCGGTGACCATCTCGACCATCCGGTCGGAGCCGAGGTACATGCTGGCGTTGCCCTCGACCATGGCCACCACGTCGCAGAACGCCGGGATGTACGCCCCGCCGGCGGCGCTCGGCCCGAACAACGCGCAGACCTGCGGGATCGCCCCGGAGGCGCGGACCTGGTTCCAGAAGATCTTGCCGGCACCCCGGGGGCCGGGGAAGAGGTCGACCTGGTCGGTGATCCGGGCGCCGGCCGAGTCGACCAGGTAGACCATCGGCACGCCTGTCGAGTAGGCCCGCTCGATGATCCGGATGATCTTCTCGACGGTACGCGCGCCCCAACTGCCGGCCTTGACCGTGGAGTCGTTGGCCATCAGGCAGACCGGCCGGCCGTCGATGGTGGCGGTGCCGGTGACCACGCCGTCGGCGGGCAGCCCCTCGGCCAGGGCGTTGGCGTAGAGCCCGTCCTCGACGAAGGAGCCCTCGTCGACCAGGAGCGCGACCCGTTCCCGGGCGAACAGCTTGCCCTTGCCGGCGTTGGCCGCGTGGTACTTGTCGGCGCCGCCGGAGCGGGCCCGCTTGCGTAGCTGCTCCAGTGCCTCACCGTCGAGCGTCACGCCGACCCCCTCGCCCCGCGCCTCGTGGGCGCGCCCGACCGCCATGCCGCCGTGGGCGTCGTGGTGGACGCGCCGACCAGCCTGAACGATCGTTAGGCTAGCGCATCAGGGCCCCACCCGACCACCCGACCGACTTCCGCTCCGGATATTGATACTCAACTATCGATATGGCTACGCTCCAGACACCCCCTCCGGATTGGAGTGAGTCATGAACTCACGCATCAAGCGCCTCGCCGTCGCCGCCCTGGCGACGGCGACGGCGACCCTCGGCCTCACGGTCGCCAACCCCGCGCCCGCCTCCGCCGCGATGACCATCTGCTACAACACCAGCCAGGCGCCCAGCTACGCGAGCATCGCCAACCAGGCCGCCTCGATCTGGAACAACGCCACCACCAACCTGACGCTCACCGCGAACTGCGGCACCAACCTGCGGATCTACCAGATCACCGGCGGCGGCTCGTACGCCCAGCGCACCAGCCTCGGCAACGGCCGGGTCTACATCGACACCCAGCAGGCCGCCCAGTACAGCCCGCTGCGGATCATGACCCACGAGATCGGGCACATCCTCGGCCTGCCCGACAACTACAACGGCAACTGCGCGATCCTGATGTCGGGCGGCAGCGCCGGCACGAGCTGCACCAACCCGTACCCGAGCACCACCGAGGCGAACCGGGTCAGCAGCCTGTTCGCCGGCACCCTCAGCGCCAACGACCGTCGCAGCAGCACCGGCAGCCAGGTCTTCAAGGACAGCTGGCCGGGTCTGCTCAGCGTCGGCTGACCCACGACGTGACCCGACGGAGGGGCCGGCACCACGCCGGCCCCTCCCCGCGTCGTCGGGCCGATCCGCCCCCGACGGGCCCGGTCAGGGCCGGGCGGTCAGCCGGGTACGCGGGCCGGCCCGCAGCACCCCCGACGGCAGCCGCTTGCCGAGCAGTTCCTCGGCCAACTCGGCGACCCCGATCAGGGCTTCCAGGTCGATGCCGGTGTCGATGCCCATGTCGTGCAGCATGTGCACCGCTTCCTCGGTGGCCAGGTTCCCGCTCGCCCCCGGCGCGTACGGGCAGCCGCCCAGACCGCCGACGCTGGCGTCGAACTCGGTGATCCCCAGCTCCAGGGCGGTCAGCAGGTTCGCCAGCGCGGTACCCCGGGTGTTGTGGAAGTGCAGCAGCACCGGCACGTCGGGCTCCCGGTCACGGACGGCGGTGACCAGCTCCCGGACCCGCCGGGGCGTACCCATGCCGGTGGTGTCGCCGAACGCGACCCGGTCGGCGCCGTCGCGGACCACCCGCTCGACGATCCCGGCGACCCGCCCCGGGTCGACGTCCCCCTCGTACGGGCAGCCGAAGCTGGTCGCTACGATCACCTCGGCCCGCGCGCCCGCGCCGTGCAGCAGGTCGATCAGCTCGGCGATGTCGTCGAGCGACTCGTCGGTGGAGCGGTTGACGTTGCGCCGGTTGTGCGTGTCGCTGGCCGAGACCACCACCTCGATCTCGGTGAAGCCGGCGGCCAGGGCCCGCTGGGCACCCTTCGTGTTGGGCACCAGCGCCGAGTAGCGGACCCCCTCGGCCTTCCGGGCCTGCTGCCACACCTCGTCGGCGTCGGCCATCTGCGGGATCGCCCTGGGATGCACGAACGACACCGCCTCGATCCGGCGCACGCCGGTGCCCGAGAGGGCGTCGAGCAGCCGCACCTTGGCCCCGGTGGGGATCGGCTCCTCGTTCTGGAGCCCGTCGCGGGGCCCGACCTCCCGGATCGACACCGCCGCTGGCATCTGACTCATGGTCACCTCGCTGTGACATCGGGTCGCCGGAGGTTCGTCCCGCGTCGTCGCCCCTCGTGGGGGTGACGACCGGCGACGCCGGACGACCGGTGGTCCCTCCAGGGAACCACCACGCCGTCCGCCGCCGCCACACCGCCCCGGATCTCGGGCCGCCCCGGGTGTCGGGCCGCCCCGGGTGTCGGGCCGGCCGGCCCCGGAGGTCACCGGCCCGACGGGCCCTCCACCAGCTCGGCGGCGGGGCGCCCCACCGCCGCGACCGCGCCCGCCCAGGCCACCGCGTCCTCCCGGCCCAGGACCAGGGCCATCGCCACCGCACCCTCGGCGAACAGCGACATCGACCGCAGGATCCGGCCCACCCGACGACGGTCGGGTCGCGGACGCGCGCCGCCGGTCAGTCTTCCGCTTCCCATGTTCCCCGCTCCCAGGCCGCATGACCGGCGACGGCATCTCCACCGCCGGGTGACGCGTCCGGCTCCCGCCGCGCGTGCGCCGACCGAGGGCCGGCGAAGGTGCGGCGACGAATCCGGTCGCACGACGGGCCCAACGACGGGCCGGGCCGGGCCCGCACGCCGTTCTGGCCGGGCAGTGCCGGGACGGGCGGCCAAAGTGGACCGTCCGGCGACGGCTCCGGGAAACGACCACCCCGGTCCCGGGGCCCGACCGTCCAACCCGGACGGCGCTCCGGCGCTACCCGGACAACGACCCGGCCAGAAACTGACCGCGGACACAGGCTGGGACGCTCACGATTTGTGGATGGAGGGTACGAATACCTTCCCGGGTCAGACAGCTCCGCACGAAAGGTCCGCCCATGCTCTCCGACACCAGTACGCCGACCCCGGCCCGGGGCCGGCACCAGCGGCACTGGCTCGTCCCGCGCGAGCACCTGGCCGCCGGTTACGCGGCCCGGTACGGGTCGCCGGCGGTGTCCGAGTACGCGCTGGCGGTCCGTGACCTGGTCGAACGGTCCCCGGAGATCGGGGCGGTCGACACCTGGAGCAGGCTGGCCGAACGGATCTGCCGCAACCGGCCGGGCCGGGACCGGGACACCTGGCGCAAGCGGCTGTCCCGGCACTTCACCACCGAGACCAAGGGGCCGCCGTGGCAGACGGTGGTGCTGGTGGTCGAGTGCACCGTCGCACCCGCCGACCGGCAGGCCACCCTGCGCCGGTTCGAACGGCTCTACGAGGCGGCCCGGGGTGAACCGCCGACGGACCGTCGACCGACCGACGGCCGGGCCCACCCGCACGGCCCCGGGCCGCAGGTGACCAGCCCTGACGGGTCGACCCCCACCACGGACGACGCCGGCCGGATCATCGCCCAGCTCCGCGCGGAGAACGCCGTGCTGCGGCGCACGCTGGCCGCCCGGGAAGCCGAGAACGACCTGCTCCGCGCCACCATCAAGACCGCGAACCGGACCACCCCAAAGGGCCACCCGCACCGGGTGCCCGACGGGGGTAACCACCCGGAGGACCCACCGGGACGGGAGGCGGCCCTGCTCGACGGGCTGGCCCGCAAGGACCGCAACCCGGGGCACTTCCCCGCCGGCCCGACCCCGACCAACGACGCCCCGGCCGGCCGGCACCGTCCACCCCGGATCGACACGGTGTCGCTGCCGCCCCGGATCGACGTCGTCGGCCCGCCGCCGCACCGGCCGATGCCCCGGCCGCACCCGCCGGTCAGCGCATCCGGCCGACGATGCCGGTGTCGTAGTCGCCGGAGACGAACTCCTCGTTGGTCAGCAGCTCGGCGAAGAAGGGCAGGTTGTTCTTCGGGCCGGCCACCGCGAAGCCGGCCACCGCCGTCCGGGCCCGCTCGATCGCCTCGGCCCGGTCCGCCCCGGTGACGACGAGCTTGGCCAGCAGGCTGTCGTAGAACGGGGTCACGGTGTTGCCGGCGACGTACCCGGAGTCGACGCGTACCCCCTCGCCGGTCGGTTCCACCCAGGTGCCGATGACGCCGGGGCCGGGCAGGAACCGCTTCGGGTCCTCCGCGTTGATCCGCAGCTCGATCGCGTGCCCGCGCGGGGTCAGTGCGTCCGGGTCGAAGGTCGGTGGCAGGCCGGCCGCCACCCGTAGCTGCTCCTCGACCAGGTCGACGCCGTAGACCAATTCGGTCACCGGGTGCTCCACCTGCAGCCGGGTGTTCATCTCCAGGAAGAAGAACTCCTGCGTGGCCGGGTCCAGCAGGCACTCGACGGTGCCCGCGTTGCGGTAGCCGACCGCCTCGCCGGCCCGCACGGCGGCGGCCAGGAACCGCGCCCGCAGCTCCGGCGAGACCGCCGGGGAGGGGGACTCCTCGACCAGCTTCTGGTTGCGCCGCTGCACCGAGCACTCCCGCTCGCCGAGCGCCACCACCCGGCCGTCGGCCAGGCCGAGGATCTGCACCTCGACGTGGCG
>NZ_JBMDWU010000489.1:0-7205 GCF_048594385.1 Micromonospora sp.
CACCAGGTTGCGCAGTTCCACCGCGGTGAGCGACGAGATGCCGAGTTCCTTGAAGGTGAGCGCACCGTCCACCTCTGCCGGGTCGGCGTACCCGAGCGTCTCGGCGACCAGGCGACGGACGAGCAGCTCGGCGGCGGGCCGGCGCTTGTCCTCGGGCATCGCCAGCAGACGCCCCGCCCAGCTCGCCGGATCGACGTCCGCCGTCCCGGTCGCGGTGTCCTGCGGGGCGGCCGGTACCGACGCACCGGCGTGCCCGGCGGCGGTGTCGGTGGCCGTGGCGGTGTCGATCCAGTACGGCCGCCGCTGGAACGCGTACGTCGGCAGGTCGGTACGGTCGGCGGCCGGCCACAGTGGTGACCAGTCCACCGGTACGCCGTGGGTGTGCAGCCGGGCCAGCGCGGTCAACGCCGTCGTCGGCTCGTCGCGGTCCCGACGCAGCAGGGCGGCGTACGCGGAGTCCTCGGCGTCGTGCTCCGCCTCGGCGAGCCCGGTCAGCACCGGGTCCGGCCCGAGTTCCAGGAACCCGGTGACCCCGGCGGACCGCAGCGTGCGGAGGCCGTCGAGGAAGCGCACCGGTCGACGGATCTGCGCCGCCCAGTACGCCGGGTCGGCGTAGTCGGCCCGTACCAGCTCCCCGGACACGTTCGACACCACCGGCACCAGGGGCGTCCGGGTGGGCACGCCGGCGACGATGCGGGTGAACTCGTCGAGCGCCGGGTCCATGTGGGCGGAGTGGAACGCGTGGCTGACCCGCAGCCGTCGGGTCTTGACGTCGAGCTGGTCGAAGTGGGCGGCGAGGTCGGTGACGGCGTCGGCGTCACCTGAGACGACGACGGCGTTGCGCCCGTTCACGGCGGCCAGGTCCAGCCGCCCGGCGACGTCGGCGAGGTGGGCGGCCACGACCTCCTCCGGTGCGGCGATCGCCAGCATCGCGCCCCCGGCCGGGGCGGCCTGCATGAGCCGGCCACGGGCGGCGACGAGCAGGCAGGCGTCGGGCAGGGACCAGACCCCGGCGGCGTACGCGGCGGACAGTTCACCGATCGAGTGGCCGAGCAGGTGGTCGGGGCGTACGCCGAAGGAGACGGTGAGCCGGAACAGTGCCGTCTGGAGGGCGAAGAGCGCGGGCTGCGTGTAGCCGGTCTGGTCGAGCGTGTCCGGGTCGTCCCAGACGACCTCGCGCAGCGGCCGGTCCAGGTGCCTGTCGAGTTCCGCGCAGACCTCGTCGAACGCGTCGGCGAAGACCGGCGAGGCGGCGTACAGGTCACGTCCCATCCCGGGGCGCTGCGCGCCCTGGCCGGTGAACAGGAAGGCCAGCCCGCCGCCGCCGGCCCGGCCGGTGACCAGCCCGGCCCGGCGACGACCGTCGGCGACGGCGGCCAGGCCGGCGAGCAGGTCGTCGCGGTCCCGGCCGACGATCGCGGCCCGGTGGTCGAAGCCGCTGCGGGCGGCCAACGAACGGCCGACGTCGCCGACCGGCACCGTGGGCCGGTCGACGAGGTGGTCGTGCAGACGCTGCGCCTGGGCGCGCAGCGCCGCCGGGGTACGACCGGACAGCGGCCAGACGACGCGGTCAACGGCGGGTACGGCGGCCGGGGTGGCGGGCGGCTCGGTGGCAGGCAATGCGGCGGCGGGCGGTGCGGGCCAGGGGCCGAGGACCAGGTGGCAGTTGGTGCCGCCCATGCCGAAGGAGGAGACGCCGGCCAGGGGCCGGGTGGCGGGCCACGCGGCGAGGGTGGTCTGCACAGTCAGCCTGGTGGCCGCGAAGTCGATCGCCGGGTTGGGCGTCTCGTGGTGCAGGGAGGCGGGGACCAGCCCGTGCCGCAGGGCGAGCACCGTCTTGATCAGCCCCACCACCCCGGCGGCGCCCTCCAGGTGACCGACGTTGGTCTTGGCCGAGCCGACCAGCAGCCGGTCACCGGCGGGCAGGGCCGCGCCGACCACCGCGCCGAGCGCGGCGGCCTCGATCGGGTCACCCACCGGGGTTCCGGTGCCGTGCAGTTCCACGTACCCGGTGGCGGCCGGGTCGGTGCCGGCGCGGGCGTGCGCGAGCCGGACCACCTGTTCCTGGCCGGCCCGGCTGGGGGTGGTGAGGCCGTCGCCGCCCCCGTCGTTGTTGACGGCGCCGCCGTGGACGACACAGACGATCCGGTCGCCGTCGGCGACGGCGTCGGCGAGCCGCTTCAGGACGACCAGGCCACCGCCCTCGCCCCGGACGTAACCGTCGGCGCGCGCGTCGAACAGGTGGGTACGCCCGGTGGGCGACAGGCCGCCGAAACCGCGTACGGCGTCGGTGCTCTCCCCGGTGAGGATCAGGTTGACGCCACCGGCGAGCACCATCGTGCACTCGCCGGCGTGCAGCGACTCGATCGCCCGGTGCACCGCCACCAGGGCCGACGACTGGCCGGTGTCGACCACCATGCTCGGCCCGGCCAGGCCCAGCCGGTAGGAGACCCGGTTGGCGATGACGCTGCGGTGCAGCCCGGTGAGGGTGTGCGGGCCGGGGTCGCCACCACCGCGACGGGTCAGGGTGGCGTAGTCGTCCTGGATCGTGCCGATGAACACCCCGGTCGACGAGCCGCGCAGCGGCGTCGGGTCGGCACCGGCATTCTCCAGCGCCTCCCAGGCCAGTTCCAGCATCAGCCGCTGCTGCGGGTCCATCGCGGCGGCCTCGCGGGGCGACACCCCGAAGAACGGGGCGTCGAAGCCGGCCACGTCGTCGAGGAAACCGCCGCGACGGACCGTACCCGGGTCACCGGACCAGCGGTCGGCCGGTGCCTCGCGGATCGCCTCCTCCCCGCGTACCAACAGGTCCCAGAACTCCGCCGGGGAGGCTGCGCCGGGGAACCGGCAGGACATTCCGATGACCGCGATGGCGTCCTGGTACGCGGGGGCGATGCTTCCCATGGGTGGCCGTCCCTGTTCGGTGGTGGGATGTCGGAGCGCGGAACTCAGGCGACGGCGGCGAGCACCTGGTGCAGGCGCGCCGAGAAGGCGCGGGGGTGCGTGGTGTGGCCGTTGCGGCCACCGGGGAACTCCACCACCGCCGTACCGAGTTCGTCGGCGAGCGCCTCCGCGCAGACGTACGCCCAGATGTCCTGCGAGATGCAGCCGCCGGCCGGGACCACCCGGATCCCGGTCTGCTTGAGCCGGGCGATGTCGTCGGCGTCGAGCTGGCAGTTGCGGAAGGCCGGGCCGTCGTACTTGACGAAGAACTCGATGTTCGCGGCCCGGTCGACCGTCATCGGCTGGAAGTCGACGCCCGGTTCCATCTCCAGGGTGGTCAGGTCGATGCCGCTGAGCGCCGCCATCTGTTTCATGGCGGGGCCCCAGCCGTCGTTGTGGTAGGCCCGTTCGGCCGCGGCCACGCCGCGCACGACCCGTTCCCGGGTGGCCGCCGGCAGCAGCCGCAGGGTGGGCGCCTCGTGCGCGACCAGGGTGCGGACCTGCTGCGGGTGACGCAGCGAGAGGTAGAGCCCGATCGCCGCACCGTAGCCGGAGCCGAGCACGTGGGCGGGCTGGTCGGTGAGGTGGGTGAGCAGGGCACTCGCGTCGTCGGCGTGGGTCTCCATGGTGAGCGGACCGGGTGGCCCGTCGAGCTTGCTGCGGGACAGGCCACGCCGGTCGTAGGTCACCACCGTGTACCGGTCGGCGAGTTGCTGTACGAGGTAGCTGGTCCGTCCGGCGTCACCCTCACCGGCCTGCAGGACCAGCAGCACCGGTCCCTGCCCCTGGACCTCGTAATAGAGGCGTGCTCCGGGTACGCCAAAGGTCCCGGTATCGACATCGTCGGCCACGATCGCGTCCACTGAATCCCCTCCGTTGCGCACTCGGAACGTGTGACGGTTCGACGCTAGACAGAGGGCCTAGAACGCATCTAAAACGGCAGTTCACTCCAGCCAGGACGGCCTTTCCCGCAGGGTGAGCACGGCCGCGGAACAGAGCCAGCCCGGCCCCTGGGAGACCAGCAGGAGGTGGTCGCCGGGCTGGACCTGCCCGGTGACGAGCAGGTGTTCCAGCGAGATGACCAGGTCGGCCGCCCCGACGGGCCCGACCGAGCGGCCGTAGTCCCAGACCGACCGGGACAGGTCGACGCCGAGCGGGCCGAGGGTGGTGAACTCGGTCATCCGGGCGTCCTCGTTGATGGTGATCACCCGGGCCAGGTCGGCGACGTTGAGATCCGCGTCGACCAGGGCCCGCCGGATGATGCCGACGTCGAACTCGCTGAGGCTCTCCACGGCCCGCGCCAGCGGCATCTCGTCGTCGGTGAAGGCGGCCGCCCGGGCGGCCATCGACACCGGTTCGACGGTCTGTCCGGCCGGTGGGGTCAGCGGGCCGTCGCCGCGGTGCCACCGTTCCAGCTCGGGCAGGGTGCCGGAGCAGATCGACCGCACCTCGGCGAATCCCGGTTCGGTGGTGACGACGGCCGCCGCGGCGCCGTCGGCGAGGATGTACGAGTCACCGAAGCCGTGCCACCTGTCGATCAGCGGCGTCTCGAAGTTCTGGGCGGTGGTCAGCAGGGCCACGGCGAGTTCCGCCACGCCGGTGAGCTGCCCGACGGCGATCTCCAGGGCGGCGAGCAGCCCGTTGCACCCCTGCCGGATCTCCAGGGAGCCGACGCCGGTCACCCCCAGCTCGCGCAGGACGTACCCGGGTGGGTAGGAGCCCTCGGGGCCCTGGTGGTAGACGCTGGCGTGGATGTGTGACTCGACGTCGGCGGTCGCCACCGAGGACCGCTCCAGCGCGGTCCGGGCGGCCAGCACCGCCATGTCGAGGGCGGGTAGTTTCGTCGAGACGTGCGTGCCGGTCAGGCCGCTGGCCTCGAAGACCTCCGCCCGGTACCGGCCGTCCGCGACCGCGTCCTCGGCGCTGACCCAGTCGGGCAGGTACTGGCCGATCCCGTCGAGATAGACACCATCGACTCGCACGGGGTCCCTCCATTCTTCAGCTGTGTCCGCCGCGGGCCGGCGGGTCGTCAGTAGCCGAGCAGTTCCTGCCTGAGGTGACGCACCAGGGCGTCGGGCGTGGAGTGGTCGAAGACCACCGTGGGCGCGAGCCGCAGGTCGGTCTCCGTGCTGATCAGGTTGCGGACCGTCAGGGCGGACAGCGAGTCGAACCCGGCGTCCCGGAACCGCCGGTCCCGTTCGACGGTCTCCGCCGACGCCAGGCCGAGTACCGCCGCGACGTTGCGGCGTACCAGTTCCAGCAGGATCTGGTCCCGGTCGCCCTCGGGCGCGAGCACCAGTCGTTGCTTGAGGCCGGCCGGAGCGTCGATGGCGGCCCGTACGGTGCGGCGGGTGGCGGCCGGGGCCAGCGACCGCAGCAGCGCCGGGGCCTCGGGGGAACGGGACCAGGTGCCGGCTCCGGCCGCGACGACCAGCGACCCACCGAGGCGGCAGGCCGCCTCGACGAGGGCGAGTTCGTCAGGCGACGGCTCACCGGCGGGCCGTTCCCGCAGCAGCGTGACGGTCGGGGTGGCGCTGTCGGTGACCGCCGCCGCGTCGGGGGCGTCCACCCGGACGACGGTGGTGGCGGCGTCGTCCCCGCTGCCGTCGCCGGCCTCGATCCCGCATCCGCGCAGGAAGGCCACGGTCGCTCCGCGCGCCGCCGACGCGCCGCCGGTGACCAGCACCGGGCCGGTGACGTCGAGCGGCGTCGCGTCGTGCACCGGGACGGCGACCCGGGTCAGCCGGGGCGTCAGCACGGTGCCCCGGCGCACGACCAGGTGCGGTTCGGCCAGGGTGAGCGCCGTCGCCAGGGCCCGCCAGGACGCCTTGGCGCCGTCGACCACGACGGTGTCGCCGGGTGCGGGCGGCGCGGCGGCCGGCACCGCAGGGGCCGGGACCGGGTCGGCTGTGGTGCCGCCCGCCCGGCCACGGCGGCGCACGGCGGTGGCGGTCGGGTCCCGGTGCAGGGTGACGAGGCGGCTGGTCTCCCAGGGGCTGCCGCCTGCCGGGGCGGGGTCGGTGTCGCTGAGCAGGATGACGTCCGGGCGGGGCGCGCCGGCTTCGACCGCGGCGGTGAGCGCGGCCAGGTCGGGGTACGCCTCGGCGTAGGTGTCCGCCGACATCAGCCCGGCGCGCGCCCGCAGCGGGTCGGCACCGACGACGACCAGGGTCGGCGGCGACGGCGGGACGGGCGTCGGCACCGCGACCCACTCCACCCGGAACAGGCCGTCCTGGGCGGCGGCGCTCGCGGTCCGGGCCTCGCCGGCCGGGCAGGGGCGGGTGGTGACGGCGGCGATCGTGGCCACCGGGGAGCCGGTCGCGTCGGCGACGGTCACCTGGCCCGATCCGGCGCGGTGCACGCGCAGCACGGTCGCGCCCACGGCCCGCAGGGTGACGCCGTGCCTCCCGACCAGCCGGGACGGTGTGCCGGCCGGATCGCCGACGGCCCGCAACGCGGCGTCGAGCAGGGCCGGGTGCAGTCCGAAGTGGTCCGCCTCGGCGTGCTGCCGGTCGGGCAGCCGGACCTCGGCGAAGACCTCGTCGCCCCGCCGCCACCGCGCGACACCGTCGGCGGTGGGCTCGGCGGTCGCGTCGGGCGCCGGCCAGACCGTCAGGTCCGCCCCGGGCAGCGGTACGCCGACGGCGAGCGTGCCTGCGGCGTGGCACCGCCACGGGGCGCCGGCCGGGGTGTCGGCCCGTCGGGAGTGGATGCTCAGCGCCCGGCGGGCGTCGTCACCCGGTGCGCCGATCTCCACCCGCAGGTGGACGGCGGTCCGGGCCGGCACGGTCAGCGGCTCGTGCAGGGTGAGGACGTCGACGTGGTCGAGCCCGACGTCGTCGCCGGCCTTCAGCGCCAGGTCGAGCAGTGCGGTGCCGGGCAGCACGACGGTGTCGCCGACGGTGTGGCCGGCCAGCCAGGGCAGGCCGGCCTGGGACACGGTGCCGGTCAGCACCATCCCGCCCGAGCCGGGGAGTTCCACCGCGGCACCGAGCAGCGCGTGGTCGCCCCGGTCGGTGGTGCCGGTGGACGGGGCGTACCTGAGCCAGTAGTGCTCGTGTTGGAAGGGGTAGGTGGGTAGGTCGACCCGGGCAGCCTCCGGCACCACCCGCTCCCAATCAACCCCCACCCCCGACACAAACGCCTCACCCAACGACAACAACACCCGACCCACACCACCCTCACCCCGACGCAACGTCGGCACCACCACACCACCCGAACCCAACACCTCCAACGACTCCCGCAAACCCACCGACAACACC
>NZ_JBMDWU010000049.1:0-17961 GCF_048594385.1 Micromonospora sp.
TCGCCCGCTCTCCGGCCGCCGGCCGGCGGGCGGTGAGCGGGGTGCGGCGGGTGCGTGGCCCGAGCGCCGGCCGGCGGGCGGACGGGGTGCGGCCGGTGCCGGGTGACGGGAGTCAGGGCGTCGTCGTGGCGGCGAAGTAGGGCTCGGCGGCCTCCAGCCGGGGCACCCGCACGCCCAGCCGGCGGGCCTCCGCCAGGGTGTCGCGGCAGACCGCGCGCAGCTCCTCGGGGTTGGCGTGCGCTGCTGTCACCCGGCGCATCGGCGGGAAGCGGTTGATCAGCAGAGACATCGCCGGTGCCGCCAGCCAGGTGGGCGCGGTGAAGGGGAGTAGCTCGGCGCGGTGCCG
This sequence comes from Micromonospora sp., assembly GCF_048594385.1. NCBI lineage: Bacteria > Bacillati > Actinomycetota > Actinomycetes > Micromonosporales > Micromonosporaceae > Micromonospora > Micromonospora sp. The sequence goes on from NZ_JBMDWU010000049.1 coordinate 347, forward strand.
CCGCAGGTCGACGCCGCGCGCCTCGATCAGCGGCAGTAGCTCGCGGGTGGCGAGGATCGCCTCGCGGAGGTCCCGGGTGGTCAGCCCGGACAGGGTGCCCCGCCGCAGGCTCTGGGTGTGCAGGCCGGCGTTCTGGGCGAAGTGGACCGACAGCCAGCCACGGAAGTCGGCGTTCTCCCGGACCCGGAACCCGGCCGCCCGGAACACTTGGCGCACGGCCTGCTCGCGCTCGGTGGGCGGCCGGTCGAGCGTGCCGAGGAAGACCACGGGCAGCAGGGACGCGCGCAGTACGCCGTCGTCGCCGAACCCGCCGCCGGCCCCGGGAAAGCCCCAGGCCACCTGGTCGACGGGCAGGTCGGCGGTCGCGGTCAGCGGCTCCACCCACAGGTTGTTGAAGACGAGCACCGTGGCTCCGCCCACCCGGGGCCCCAGGAAGGCCGCCGCCTCGGCGAAGTTGTAGTGCTGCACGCTCAGCACGATCAGGTCGAAGTCGTGGTCGGGCTCCAACGTCTCGCGGTAGCGCACCGGCCACGTCTCGACGACCCGCCGACCCCAGGGACGCCGCCGGGCGTCGAGCAGGTCGAGGTCGATCGTTTCCCCGTACGCCGCCGCCCGCCCCGGGCGGACGTAGAACTCCACGTGGTGGCCCGCCCGTTCCAGGGCCCATCCGTAGGTCGCGCTGATCACGCCCCGGCCGAACATCAAGATCTTCACGCGCACCTCAGGAGCTATAATCGGAGACCATCTCCACTTCCAAAATATGGAGACAGTCTCCACTTGTCAACGCGAGGCCCCCACATGACCGACCCCAAGCCGCTGCGCGCCGACGCCCGCCGCAACCGCGACGCCCTGCTCGCCAAGGCCCGCGAACTGTTCGCCGAGGGTCGCTACGACCTGCGCTTCGACGACTTCGCCAAGCTGGCCGGGGTCGGCGTCGGCACGCTCTACCGGCACTTCCCCACCCGGGAAGCCCTGGCCGAGGCGGTCTACCGGGAAGAACTCGCCGCCATGTGCGACCGGGCCCGCGAGGCGCAGACCACCCTGCCCGCCGACGAGGCGCTGGAGTCGTTCCTGCGGGGATTCGTGGCCCACCTGCACGACCACGAGGGCCTCGCCCGCACCCTGTCCACACTGATGGCCGCCCGCTCGGGTGCGCTGGCCGAGGGCGCCGAGGCCCTCGGCCGGGCCGTCACCGACCTGCTGGCCGCCGCCGTGCGGGCCGGGAAGATCCGCGACGACGTGGGAGCCGGCGCGGTCATGATGGCCCTGCAGGGCATCTGCGCGGCCTTCGGCCACCCGGCCTACCGGCCCGACGCGGACGGGGTGATCACCCTCGTCCTCGCCGGACTGCGCCGACCGGCGCGCTGAGTACCGGCCGGGCCGGGTCCGGGGAAATCGTCGCGTTGGCGTTGACCTCCGCCATGCTCGCGATGTCGATGTTCAACCTGTCGGATCGCCCAGCTCCAAGGCGACCGACAAGGCAGCGGTGCCGGCTCTGTGGGCGACGGCGAAACTGCCGCACCGGGTCCCGCTGACTGCTGCCACTGTGGGCAGGTGCCGTGGGTGATTGCGACCGATGGCCCTACCGGGTAGCGGAGAGATCAACGAATGCCGGAGCTTCGTGGCAATTGGTCGATCAACCCGCGATCGGCACCGCCACGCGAGAACCTGCGGCTCCCGCCCGACCGGTAGGGATGGCCGATATGTGATCAAGGTAGCCGTGGCAAGACGGGTCGAGGTATCTCTGCTGCCCGGGATGCTCAATGGGTTGCGGTAGTCGAGCTGTCGGCTTGCATCGATCCGGGACCATGTTGGCAGGTGTGAAGTCCGACGTGCGAACGGGGGTTTGTGGATCCCTTCTTCGGCTCGAAAGTGGGAGTCGGCTGTCCCTGACGCTGCTTCTGGCCAGCTGTCATGGGTGGCGGCGTTCCCTCGATATCGGCAACGGTCAGCCACTTTCTGCTCGGGGAGGCTTGCGGTATCTCGCTTGATGAAACCCCTTATGCTGCTTGGAAGCCTGGGAGTTTTGTATGCAATCGTCAGACGTGTTGGCGTTGGTGGCGATAGTGGTCTCGTTGCTGTCCGCCTTCTACGGCTACCGCCTGTCCCGACAGGCTCACCAGGTATCTACCTACTACGGTGCCATCAGTCTTTTCCGGGAGCTGGACAAGACTTTCGTGGACCACCCTGATCTTCGTCCGTACATCTATGACGGGATGCCCCTGGCTGATGATGATCCGAACCGCCACAGGGTCCAAGCTGTGGCGGAACTGGTCATAGACGCATTCGAGTGGATCTGGTATCGCCGGAAGAAGTTGAACGCAAAGGCCGAGGAGGGCTGGCGGGCGTACATCGTGGAGATCTTCTCTTCCAGCCCCGTCCTGCAGCAGCATTACGTCAAATACGAGTCCTGGTATCCAGGGATCACCCGCCTGATCGCCGAGCGATCAATCGTTCTGGGGCAATTCAGCGTGAGTGGGCCGGGTAGTGTGGTCGCGTGGCAGGACTGTGACCATGCCCGCAACGACGGTACGCATGATCCGGGCCGACGGGCGTGACCGCTCGTGCTGCCGGGCGGGGTACGGGCCGCTCGTGGCCGCCCATACCCCGCCGATGGCTCAGGTGTCGTAGCGGCAGGTGCCGCCGGTGTTCGCCGTGCAGTCGTTGAGCTGGAGGCTGTCCAGGTTGATGGCCTGGTTGCCGGTGGTGGACTGCGGCGGGACGTTCACGGTGATCCGCACGCTGGCGGCGTTCGCCGGGGCGGTGGCGGTCGTCCGGTACTCCAGCCAGTTGCTGGCGAGCGTGTCGGTCGCTCCGGTGCTGGTCGACAGCAGGGTGCCACCCGAGTTGTACCAGGCGAGCTGGAGCTGCGTGTTCACCGCCGTGCCGCTGCGCAACCGGGTGAACAACTTGTACGTCCGGCCGGCGGTGACCGTCGCCCGGTTCGTCAGCGAGATCGACGACGTGTTGGACGGCCCGGTGTACGTGTTGAGCTGGACCGACCGGCGACCGTCGAAGTAGGTGCAGGAGTTCGTCGAGATGCCGCAGGCGGGCGTCACCTGGTGCCAGCCGCCCGACGTGGTGAACGTCGACGTACTGCTGCTCGGGGTGGCGGCCTCGACCGTACGCTGCTCGGCGGTGAGCAGGTCGTTGTTCGCGCCCACGTCGCAGCAGACCGGGGCGGTCAGCATCGGGTGGTTCGCGACGTTCACCTTCGCCGTCGACGGGCTCGGGTCGATGTAGAAGCTGGCCGACAGCTCACTCGGGTCGTAGTAGCTGCGGAACCCCGGATCGGTGTTCCAGTTGTCCCACCAGCCGTACATGATGTCCGGCACGTAGGAGGCCCCCGTCTCGGCCATCCAGGCATGCCCCGCGCCGAGCACGTGCAGCAACTCGTGCCCGGCCACACCAGTCGTCCACGACTCGGTCACCGCCGAGCAGTGCACGCCGCTGGAGTTCCCGCCGGACGGGCACTGGTAGGCGTCGGAGTTCGACGCGAAATCGGTGAAGACCAGGTAGATCCGGTTGCTGTCCTGGTATCCGGCGGAGATCAGGTCACTGCGGACGGTGCTGGCGGGGGTGTTCGGGTTCGCCCCGGCGTCGATCTTCTCGGGCACGACCAGGGACCGGGCGTAGCCGGCGTACGTGCTGGTGTCGTAGCCCGTACGGCAGCTGAAGTTGTAGTGCTGGTCGTAGTTGGTCGACTCGTCGAGCGCCCAGTCGATCCGGTCCACCACCTTGGCGATGTACTCGACGTTGGCCTCGTAGTTGTTGCCGACGCCGTCGTGCCAGGCGTAGATCACCTGGACGGCGGGGGTCGCGCCGGTCGGTGCGGCCGGGTTGGCGACGGTGGACTGGCAGCCGCGCTTGGGCACCGTGGGCATGCTCGGCTGCGCGTACGGCTGGGCCGGCTCGGTGCCGGGCCCCCAGGCCAGGGCGGCGGTCGGGGCGGAGAGCACCGCGAGAGCGGTGGCCAGGGTGGCGGCGGCGACGGCGGTCAGGGTGCGCGGTCGTCGGGTCCGGAACGGGGACCGGGGCAAGGATGCTCCTCGGTTGGTGGTGGACACCGCCGGTTGACGGTGCGTGTCCATCCAAACGAGCTGCGTGACATTCATCAATGTTGATGGATGGTGAAGAAGGTCTCTCCCAGGACCTGGATAAACGCTTGCCCTGCGACGAGTAACCTGTAGTGACCGATCCGTCACCTGTGGTGGGGTGGGTTGGTGTGGAGGTCGGCGTGGGTGCGCCCGGCAGGATTCGAACCTGCGGCCTTGGGATTAGAAGTCCCCTGCTCTATCCGCTGAGCTACGGGCGCGCGGCGTACGTGTCGCGCCAAGAGGGTACCGCCGACCCCCCGCCGTACGGCGGAACGGGTCGCATCCGGACACGCGTGATCAGCGTCGCACGGCACCCCCGATCCGGGCACCCCTCTTCCGCCCGGCGCGGCGGGCCGTACCCTCGGGTCCGTGCTGCTGGAACCCGACGCCGAAGACGAGGTCGCCTACGAGCTGTGCCAGCTCCTGGGCCGTGCCATCCTGCCGGTCGACACGGCCGGCGACCCGGGTACCGCCTTCTTCCTCGGCCATCCGGCCGGCGAGTTCCTGCTCACCGCCGACGTGGTCGCCGGGCAGGCGCAGCGGCTCGGCCTGCGGTCCAGTGTCACCGAGCCGGCCGGCGTGGCGGGCGCGTCGCTGCCGCTGGCGGATCTGCCGGCGGGTTGGAACCGGGACGCGCGGCTCGGCGTGGCGGCCCTGCCCACCGGCGAGCTGCACGGGTACGCCGCCGGGCAGGGCTGGCGGTGGCGGGTGCAGCCGGTGCCCGCCGCGGTCGCCGTGACGGCGGACGATCTCGACGCGTTGGGTGCCGGGCCGGTCACCGCGATCGTGCTGGCCCTCGGCGTCGGCGGCGACGGCAGCCGACCGCTGGAGGTCGCCGTCGAGCGGGCCGTCCGCGACGGCGACCGGCTGCGGATCACCGCCGCGCTCCCCGCCGGCTACGTCGGCGCTCCCGTCTTCGGGGTACGTTCCGACGCCGCCGGGGAGGTCGGCCTGCGCTGCCTCGGCGTGCTCCTACCCGCCGACGAAGCGCCCGCCGACGACGCGCCCAACGGCGAAGCGTACAGCGGCGAAGCGTCCGGAGGCGGCCACCCGGTGGCGACGCTCGACCGCGTGCTCGCCGCCCTGCCCACCTCCTGACCGCCCCTCCGCCTCCCGACCACCGCCCGCCCTGCCTGTCCAGGCGGCTTGATCGACTCAAGTGGGCCGATGTGGTGCTATCCCGCCTGCCGGTTACCGCTGCATCGGCTCAGATGAGTCGATCATCGACCCGGAGGAGGCCCCGGGCTCGGGTCCGGAGGAGGTAGCGGGCGCGGCCGGGGGCCGATCGGCGTCCGGCAGGGTCGGGCCGGCATCGAGGAACGCGTCGGCCCACCGACCGACCTCGGCGAAGACCCGTTCGCGTACGGCGGGGCCGGAGAGGACCAGGTCGTGCTTGCCGCCGTCGAAGCGGGCCACGGTCACGTGCCGGCCGAGCCGGGGCGCCCAGCGGACCATGTGCTCCACGTCCAGCACCGCGTCGGCCAGGGCCGCCGAGTCGTGCCAACGGGTGCCCCGGAAACTCCGGGTCGAGCAGGCCACCAGCACGGGGACGGGAATGTCCAGCCCGGCGCGGAGCTGCCGTTGGGCGGCGCGGATGGCGGTCAGCCAGCCGGCCCGGACGGGGAACCCGGCGAGCGGCTTCCAGGCCAGGTCGTACGTCCACTCGCCGCGATGGTCGGCGTGCAGGCTCTCGCCGTACACGGTGCCCAGGCCGAAGGGGAGGATGCGGTGCGGCGCGCGACGGCCCAGCCGGGAGACGGCGGCCGCGAGGGGTCGACGGACCAGCCAGGGGGCGTTGAGGTCGAAGAAGGGGCTGTTCAGGACGAGCCCGTCGACCGCTGCGGCGTCGCGGCGGGCGTGTGCCCACAGCGAGATGATCAGGCCGCCGGTGGAGTGGCCCATGGCGAGCAGGGTGTCGTGCCCGTCCTCGTCGCGGATGATCTTCGCGGCGGCGTCCAGTTCGGGGAAGTAGTCGCTCAGGTCGCGGCAGAAGTTCGGGGTCTGGTGGGGTAGCAGACTACGGCCGTACTTGCGCAGGTCGAGGGCGTAGAAGTCCCAGCCGCGCTCGGCGTAGAAGTCGGCCAGGTGGGTCTGGAAGAAGTAGTCGACGAAGCCGTGCACGTAGAGCACCGCCCGGCCGGTCGGGCGGTCGGCGCGCCGCCGGACCAGGGTCGCGACCACCGGACCCTCGTCGTCGGTGCCCAGGTCGATCGTCTGCCGCTCGTACGGCGGCCCCAGCACGTCCTGTTCCACGACCGCGACGCTACGCCCGCAGGCTACCCGGCGGTAGCCCCGGGTCGGACGTCGTGGTGGACGGCGTCGGCGCAGCCCGCTCAACCGCTGCCCGGACGCTGGCGGGCAGCCCGAGCCGGGCCGTTCCCTTCTGGCGGGAGAGGGGAACGGCCCGGTGTCCGGTCAGGCGGTCTCGGCGTCCACCCGGTCGAGGTTCCCGTCGGCGTCGAGATCCGGCGCCGGGGTGGGCTGGGCCATCTCCCGGATGTGCTTGTTGTGCCGGGGCTCCTGCCTGGTCTTGGCGTCGTTGAGCTTGCGGCGCAGGTCGTCCCGGGCGTCGTTGAGGGCGGCCCGCAGGTCCTCCTCGCTCGACGTGGTGACGATCTTCTGCCGGCCGGCGATCCAGCACTCCAGGGTGACCTTCTGCCCGCGCGCCTCCCGGTCCTTGACCGACACCTCCAGCTCGGTGGCGTCGGCGTGGAAGGCGGCCAGCCGGGCGTCCAGGGTGCCGAACTGCTCGACGATCCAGTTCCGGTCGCCCTGGGAGAAGCCCGCGCCCATCCGCAGGCACTCGGCCACGGTCGCCGGGTTCGCCACCGCGCTCATCGCCGCACCTCCCGCTCGGTGCGGACGGAGCCGGTCGTACGCAACGGGGTCCGAATCATCAGCGTTGCCTTTCTCGTCGGACGTCGTGCCTGGTGGTGCCTGGGTGATCAACTCTTTACCCAGCAGGGGTCGACCTCACTCCGGGTGACGCCACCTTCCCCTGTCGTCGTGACCCGAGGGGTGGGATCGGCTCCGCCCCCTGATCCTCGTCCCGGCCGGTCGGGCCATCCCAGGGCCTGATGGCCTAGCACACCGGGACCTTGATCAGGTGGTCGTCCACAGGCGCTCCGGTTGTCCACAGGACGGGGTCGGGGCCTCGCGTCGCCGTGTCGTACCGGCCAGGCTCGGTCCCGAGTCGACTCGCCACCGCATCCACAGGCCCCTGGGAGGGGACGATGTTCGATACCTACGTCACGATCGTCGGCAACGTGCTGACCGCGCCGGAATGGCGTCGTACGGCGCAGAGCAACACCCTGGTCGCCAACTTCAAGGTGGCCTCGACCGCCCGCCGCCTCAACCGGGACAGCGGTCGGTGGGTGGACGGCAACAGTCTGCGCGTCCGGGTCAACTGCTGGCGCAAGCTGGCCGAGGGGGTGGCCGCCTCGGTCATGGTCGGCGACCCGGTGGTGGTCGCGGGACGGCTCTACACCCGTGACTGGACCGACGACGCCGGCAACCACCGGGTGCTCTACGAGTTGGAGGCGGTCGCGGTCGGGCACGACCTGTCCCGGGGCCGGTCCCGCTTCCTGCGCAACCGGCCGAGCATGGCCACCAGCACGGTGGAGGACGCGGCGGCCGCCCAGCGGGTGCACGGCGAGCCGACCGAGCCGGTGCCGGCCGACCAGGTGCCCGCCGCGCCGGACGACCGCCCCCTCGACGACGACTTCGACCTGTCCGGATTCGGTCTCCCGCGCGCCGGCCACGACCTGCCGGGCAGCGGGTACGTCCCGCCGGCCGACCCGTTCGACGACGAACCCGACGACGACCTGGCCCCGCTGCCCGACGACGAACCGGCGATGCGCTCCGGCGGCGGGGACCGGCCGGGCGACGAGGGCGGCCCAGGCGACGGGGGCGGTCCGAGTGGTGAGGGCGGTCCGGGCGGTGAGGACGGTCTGGGCGGTGAGGGCGGTCCGGGCGGCGGGAACCGGCCGGAGGGGGAGAACGGCCCCGGCGACGAGGGGCCGGCCGGTGCGCAGGGCACGGTCGTCCCGACCCCGGGCGAGGTGGCCCTCGGTCCGGCGGGCCGGGGCCGGCGTGGCCGGGGGCGGGTGCCGGTTCCGGCCTGAGAAACACCCACGGGTGCCCGCACCGGGTGTGGGCGTGCCCCGGAACCCGTGCCGGGGAAGGGGCACGGGTTCCGGTTCGTACGGAACGGGGGGCGGGGTGGCGACGGCGACGTGGTCACCCCGCCGTACGACTAGGCTGGCCGGCCGGAGGTGGTGACGGGTGGGGCGACGCACGGCGACGGCGGACACGGTCGGGCTGGTGGCCGGGTACGCGCTGGACAGCCTGCTCGGCGATCCTCGGCGTTGGCATCCGGTGGCCGGCTTCGGCCGGGCCGCAGGTGCCCTGGAACGGCGGGTCTACCGCGCCGACCGCCGGGCGGGGGTGCTCTTCACCGCCGTCGCGGTGGGCGGGCCGGTGCTGCTCGGGGCGGCAGTCAGCCGGGCCACCCGGCGTCACCCGGTGGCCCGCGCCCTGGCCGTGGCCGCCGGCACCTGGACGGTGCTCGGCGGGCGGACCCTGCGTCACGAGGCGACCGTGATGGGCACGGCCCTGCGCGCCGGTGACCTGCCGGCGGCCCGGCACCGGCTCGGACACCTCTGCGGTCGGGACCCGTCCCGGCTCGACGAGGGCGAGCTGGCCCGCGCCACCGTCGAGTCGGTGGCCGAGAACACCTCCGACGCCGTCGTCGCGCCGCTGGTCTGGGGCGCCCTCGCCGGGCTGCCCGGCCTGCTCGGCTACCGGGCGGCCAACACCCTCGACGCGATGGTCGGGCACCGGTCACCGCGCTACGCCCGGTTCGGCACCCCGGCCGCCCGGCTCGACGACCTGCTCAACCTGGTGCCGGCCCGACTGACCGGGCTGCTCACCGTGGCCGCCGCGTCCACCGTGCACGGCGACCGGGAGCGGGCCTGGCAGGTCTGGCGTCGGGACCGCAACGACCACCCCAGCCCCAACGCCGGGCAGTGCGAGGCGGCCATGGCCGGTGCGCTGGGCGTCCGGCTCGGCGGCCGGAACGTCTACTTCGGGCGGTCCGAGGTGCGACCGTTCCTCGGCGACGGCCCACGCCCCGAGGCCCGGCACCTGAAGCGGGCCGCCCGGCTCTCCGGCACGGTCGGGCTGGCCGCCCTCGCGCTGGCTGCCACCTGGCCGACGACCGGGGGTCGGCTGGTCGCCGCCGCCGGTGGCGCGCTGTGGGGTCGCCCGCTGCGTCGGCTCACCGGATGGTCGGCAGCGGCGGTCGGGCGTGGTCGGGCCGCCGGGGTGCGGCGGCCCGCGTGGGCCTCCGGGGCGTCCGGGGCCGTCGGCGTACCGGCCGTGGCCGGGGTCGACGACCGGGGGCGTGGGCGGTGAGCGGCGGGCTGCTCGTCGCGGGCACCACCTCCGACGCGGGCAAGAGTGTGCTCACCGCCGGCATCTGCCGGTGGCTGCACCGGGCCGGCGTCGCCGTGGCCCCCTTCAAGGCACAGAACATGTCCAACAACTCCGCCGTGGTGGTCGGCCCGGACGGGCGGGGCGGCGAGATCGGGCGGGCCCAGGCGATGCAGGCCGCCGCCTGCGGGCTTGTTCCCGACCTGCGGTTCAACCCGGTGCTGCTCAAGCCCGGCAGTGACCTGGCCAGTCAGGTGGTGCTGCTCGGCGAGGCCGTCGACACGGTCACCGCCGGCAACTTCCGGGCCCTGCGTCCGAAACTCGCCGAGACGGCGTACGCGGCCCTGGCCGAGCTGCGGACGACCTACGACGTGGTGATCTGCGAGGGCGCGGGCAGCCCCGCCGAGATCAACCTGCGGGCCGGCGACTACGTCAACATGGGGCTGGCCCGGCACGCCGGTCTCCCCACGATCGTGGTCGGCGACATCGACCGGGGCGGCGTGTTCGCCTCGATGTTCGGCACGGTGGCCCTGCTCGACCCCGCCGACCAGGCGCTGATCGCCGGCTTCGTGATCAACAAGTTCCGGGGTGATCTCGGCCTGCTCCGACCCGGGCTCGACATGCTGCACCGGGTGACCGGCCGGCCCACCTACGGGGTGCTGCCCTGGCACCTCGACCTGTGGCTCGACGCGGAGGACTCGCTCGCCTACGGCCGGGTGCTCGGCCGGCCCGCCGCCCCGCACGGCACCGACTGGCTCGACATCGCCGTGGTCCGACTGCCCCGGATCAGCAACGCCACCGACGTGGAGGCCCTCGCCACCGAGCCGGGCGTCCGGGTCCGGCTCACCGTCGAGCCCGCCGAGCTGGCCGCCGCCGACCTGGTCGTCCTGCCCGGCTCGAAGTCCACCGTCGCCGACCTGGCCTGGCTGCGGGAGACCGGGCTCGCCGAGGCGGTCACCGCGCACGCCGCCGCCGGCCGGCCGCTACTGGGCATCTGCGGCGGCTTCCAGATGCTGGCCACCGCCATCCACGATCCGGTGGAGAGCCGCCGGGGCAGCGTCCCCGGGCTGGGCCTGCTCCCCATCGAGATCACCTTCGACCCGGTCAAGACCGTCCGCCCCGCCGTCGGCACCGCCGTGCCGGACGTCCCGGTACGCGGCTACGAGATTCACCACGGGTACGTCTCCACCGCCGACGCGGACCTGCCGCCGCTGCTGCACCACGCCGACGGCCGGCCCGAGGGCGCGCGGCTCGGCGCGGTGCACGGCACCCACTGGCACGGCGCGTTCGAGTCCGACGAGTTCCGCCGTCGGTTCCTGACCGAGGTGGCCCGGTCGGCCGGCCGGCACGGCTTCACGGTCGCACCGGGCACCAGTTTCGACGCCGCCCGCGAACGCTCCCTCGACCTGCTCGGCGACCTGGTCGAGGAACACCTCGACACCGCCGCGCTGTGGCGGCTCATCGAGAGCGGCGCTCCCGCCGACCTGCCGTTCATCCCACCCGGCGCACCACCCACGAGCTGACCATCCCGCCCGCACCGGCCGGACACCCGGTCAGTGCCCGCAGCGGTTGGGCCGCGGCCCCGTGCCCGCATCGGCCGGGCAGCCGGTCCGGGGCCAGGCAGGTCGGTCGGGCCGTCGTCGTACCGGGGCCGGTCGTCAGCGGCGCACGTCGGCGGGCTGGTCGGACAGCGGCAACCCGGCCTCCAGCCACCCCTGCACGCCGCCGGTCATGTCGGTGGCGTTGCGCAGGCCCAACGCCTGCAGGCTCGCCGCCGCCAGGCTGGAGCTGTAACCGTGCCGGCAGGCCACCACGATCTCCCGGTCGTAGCCGGTCGCCTCGGGGATACGCCACTCGCTGGCCGGGTCCAGCCGCCACTCCAGCACCGTCCGGTCGATGACGATCGCGCCGGGCAGGTCCCCCTGCTCCCGGCGTTGCCCCTCGGTACGCGTGTCGACCAGCAGCGCACCCGCCCGTACCGCCTCGACCGTCTGGTGAGGACTCAACCGGCGCAGCCCGGCCCGGGCCTGTTCCAGCAGAGCGTCCACGCCGGGACTCATCACGTCATTGAGCACGTCCAGATCATGCCCCGGCGCCCACCGCGCCGCCCGACGAACCTCACTCCCCACGGCGGAACCAGGCTCACGGGGGACACCCACTAGCGTCACCTGTGTGACGGTGGCGCTGGTCGAGGCGTACGCGACGCTGGCCCGGCGGGTGCTCGCCGGGCCGGCGCGGTTGGGGCGTACCCGACTGGTGGCCGTCGACGGACCCAGCGGCGCGGGCAAGAGCGTCTTCACCGCGCGCCTCGCGGACGCCCTGGCCGGCCTGCCCGACGGCGGACGGCCACCGGTGGTGCACACCGACGACCTGCTCGACGGCTGGGACGACCAGTTCACCTTCTGGACCCGGCTGGAGGAACGGGTGCTCACCCCGCTGCGGGACGGGCGACCGGGTTCCTACCGGCGGTACAGCTGGGGGCGCCGGGCGTTCCTGCCCCGCGAGGTGCCGGTGCCGGTCGCGCCGGTGCTGCTGCTGGAGGGGGTGAGCGCCGCGCGGGCGGCGATCCGCCCGGAGCTGACCCTGTCGGTGCAGGTCACCGCGCCGGGTCCGGTGCGGTTGCGGCGCGCGCTGGACCGCGACGGCGCGCACCTGCTGGCGGAGCTGCGGCGCTGGCACGCGGGGGAGGAGGCCCACTTCGCCGTCGACCGGACCGCCGACGCGGTCGACCTGGTGGTCGACGGCGCGCCGACCCTGCCGCACGACCCGGACCACTACTACGTCCGTCGCCCGACTCCCGCCGGTGCTCCCGGCCCGGCCGTCGGGCCGGCGGCTGCGGTCGGTCGCCGGCCCGGCCCGACCGCGGGTTCCGGCTCGCCGGGTGGCTCGCGGTAAGGCCGGCATACGATGCCGGTCATGACCTCACCGATCATGTCCGAGTCCGAGGTACGGGCCGCCGTCGCGCGGGAACTGCCCGGGGTCCGTGCCGACCTGGAACGTCTCGTCCGCATCCCCGGCATCGCGTTCGAGGGGTTCGACCACTCGCACGTCGAGCGCTCCGCCGAGGCGGTCGCCGAGTTGCTGCGCGGCTGCGGTCTCGACGTGCGGATCGTGCGGTCGGGCGGTCAGCCCGCCGTGATCGGGACGAAGGCCGCCCCGCCCGGCGCACCCACCGTGCTCATGTACGCCCACCACGACGTGCAGCCCGTCGGCGACCTGTCGCTGTGGGAGTCCGAGCCGTTCGAGCCGGTCGAGCGGGACGGCCGTCTCTACGGGCGCGGCGCGGCCGACGACAAGGCCGGCATCATGGCGCACGTCGCCGCCCTGCGCGCCTTCGGCGACCAGCTCCCGGTCGGCGTGGTGCTGTTCATCGAGGGCGAGGAGGAGTACGGCTCGGACTCGCTGGAGCGGCTGCTCGCCGAGCACCGCGAGGAGATCGCCTCGGACGTCATCGTGATCGCCGACTCCACCAACTGGGACGTGGGCGTGCCGGCGCTGACCACCTCGCTGCGCGGCGTGGTGAACCTGTTCGTCGAGCTGCGCACCCTGGACCACGCGGTGCACAGCGGCATGTTCGGTGGGGCCGTGCCGGACGCGTTGACCGCGCTGGTCCGCCTGCTGGCGACCCTGCACGACGACGCCGGGGACGTGGCCGTCGAGGGCCTGACCGGCCGGGCGGGGGCCGCCGTCGACTACCCGGAGGACCGGTTCCGGGCCGAGGCCGGGCTGGTCGAGGGGGTCGCGCTGATCGGCACCGGCCGGATCACCGAGCGGCTCTGGACCCGACCGGCGGTGGCGGTGCTCGGCATCGACGCGCCGGCCACCGGCGAGGCGCCCAACGCGCTGGTCCCGGCGGCGAAGGCCAAGCTGAGCGTACGGCTGGCGCCGGGCGACGACCCCAAGCGGGCGTACGACGCGGTGCGTACCCACCTGGAGCGGCACGCGCCGTGGGGTGCCCGGGTGACGGTGACCCTGGAGCACGACGGCGACCCGTGTGTCATCGACGCGTCGGGGCCGATGTTCGACGCCGCCCGAGCCGCCTTCCGGGCCGCCTGGGACGGCACCGAGCCGGTGGACATCGGCGTCGGGGGTTCGATCCCGTTCATCGCCACCTTCCAGGAGATGTTCCCGCAGGCGGCGATCCTGGTGACCGGGGTGGAGGACCCGCACGCGCGGGCACACGGCCCCAACGAGAGCCTGCACCTCGGCGAGTTCGCCCGGGTCTGCCTGGCCGAGGCGTTGCTGCTGGCGAACGTGGCCGGGCAGGGGCGACGGGCCGGTTAGGTCGCGGAACCATAACGTCGGGGTCGATGTCGCGGTTTGCGGCGTGTCGTTCGCGCACCTGGTATAGCCTTTCGAACATGCGTACGAACGACGTGATGACGCGGCTGGAAGCCGCCGTGAGCGCTCTGGGGGACGTCGACGTCTCCGCGTGGCCCGAGGACACGCTCAAGGAACAGCTCGGCGAGCTCTCGGCCGTGCTGGTCGCCCTGGACGGCGTGCTGTCCCGGGTCGCCGACGGCGTCCGCGCCCGTGGGCTGCGCATAGAGGAACCCGTCTCGGTCTGAGCCGTGGCACCGGGTGGTCACACCCGGTGCCACTGGGGAGGACGGCCGGATCGGGACGGCCCGGGTACGGCAATACCCGGGCGATGTCGGGGGTGGCTGGCAGGATGAGGTGCGTGCGGTTCCTCGACCTGGCAGCCACCTCCGCGGCCGTCGCGGCCACCACCGGCCGGCGGGCCAAGGTGGAGCTGCTGGCCGGCGCGCTGCGGGCGCTCGACCTGTCCGAGGTGTCGGTCGGCTCCGGCTACCTCGCCGGTGAGCTGCGTCAGCGGCAGACCGGCGTGGGCTGGGCCAGTCTGCGCGACCTGCCGCCGCCGGCCGCCGAGCCGACCCTGACCGTGACCGCCGTCGACGCGGCGATCGACGAGATCGCCGCCGTGCACGGACCGGGTTCCCAGGCCCGCCGCCGGCACCTGCTCGCCGCCCTCCTCGGTGCCGCCACCGTCGACGAGCAGCGGCTGCTGGTCGCACTCTTCCGTGGCGAGCTGCGTCAGGGCGCCCAGGCGGGCCTGCTCGCCGACGCCATCGCCAAGGCCGCCGAGGTCCCCGTGACGGCGGTCCGTCGCGCCCTGCTGCTCGCCGGTGACCTGCGGGCCGTCGCGCTGGCCGCCCGCACCGGTGGGGCCGCCGCGCTGGCCGGGTTCGGGCTCCAGGTGGGCCGCCCGCTCGCGCCGATGCTGGCCCAGAGCGCCCCCTCGGTCGACGCCGCGCTCCAGGCGACCGGGGTGCCGGCCGTGGTCGACGTCAAACTCGACGGCATCCGCATCCAGGTGCACCGCTCCGGCGACGACGTCGCGGTCTTCACCCGCAGCCTCGACGAGATCACCGCCCGGCTGCCCGGGGTGGTCGCCGCCGTACGCGCCCTGCCGGTCCGCGACGTGGTGCTCGACGGCGAGGCGATCGGGCTGGACACCGCCGGCCGCCCGCTGCCGTTCCCGCAGACCTCCAGCCGGGCGGCCCGGCGGGCCACCGCCACCGGGGTCACCTCCGCCAGCGGTGCGACCGGCGCGGCCGACGTGGCCCCGCTGGCCGAGGCGACCGCGCTCACGCCGTACTTCTTCGACCTGCTGCACCTCGACGGCGACGACCTGATCGACCTGCCGGGCCGGCAGCGGTGGGCCCGGCTCGCCGATGTGGTCGACGGGTCGTTGCTGGTCGATCGGGCCGAGGTGGCCGACCCCGAGCAGGCCGGTGCGGTGTTCGCCGCCGCGCTCGACGCCGGTCAGGAGGGGGTGGTGATCAAGTCGCCGGACGCGCCCTACGACGCCGGTCGACGGGGCACCGCCTGGGTCAAGGTCAAGCCCCGGCACACCCTCGACCTGGTCGTGCTGGCGGTCGAGTGGGGCAGCGGACGGCGGGAGGGGTGGCTGTCCAACCTCCACCTCGGTGCCCGGGACCCGCGCACCGGCGAGTTCGTCATGCTCGGCAAGACCTTCAAGGGCCTCACGGACGACCTGCTGCGCTGGCAGACCGAACGCTTCCTCGGGCTGGCCGTGGAGCGCGGGGACTGGGTGGTGCGGGTCCGCCCCGAGCAGGTGGTCGAGATCGCCTTCGACGGGGTGCTCGCGAGCACCCGCTATCCGGGCGGGGTGGCGCTCCGGTTCGCCCGGGTGCTGCGCTACCGCGACGACAAGTCGGCCGCCGAGGCGGACACCATCGACACGGTCCGGGCGCTGCACGCCGGGCGACCGACCGACTGAGCCACCCCGGCGGGACGATCGTTCAGAGCGTGGACAGCGAACGGGCGTAGTTGACCTGGTTGTTGATCTGCTGCACCTGCCCCTGGTCGACCACCGGGATACGGGCCACGTACTGGTGGCCGCCGCTGGTCACCGTCACCTGCACCATGCCGTGGTACCGGGTCTCCTTGATCAGCAGGAAGAGCAGGCTGAAGATGGTGAGGCAGAAGAAGCCGAGGATGGCGCAGACGATCGCCCAACTGGCGATCTTCTCCTCCCGCTGCCAGTGGTCGGTGACGTACCAGGTGGCACCGGCCAGGGGCATCGCGCCCGCCGGGGTGTGGATCACCGGCGGACTCACCATGATCTCGCCGATCTGCACCGCCGCCGCCTGCTGACCACCCGCCATCCCCGGCGGCGGGGTGAACTGCGGCGGGTACGGCCCCGGCTGGCCCATCGGCGCGGCGTACGGGTCGGCCCCGGCCGGTGCCGGGAACCCCGCCGGCGGCGTCGAGAACTGCGCCGGTGGTGCGGAGAAGTTCGCGGGCGGTGCGGAGAACTGTGCGGGCGGTGCGGAGAACTGCGCCGGTGGTGCGGAGAACTGCGCGGGCGGTGCCGAGAAGTTCGCGGGCGGTGCCGAGAACTGCGCCGGTGGTGCCGAGAACTGCGCGGGTGGTGCGGAGAACTGGGCCGGCGGTCCCGGGTACGGCTCGGCGGTCGACGGGGTGGAGGGGTCGACCGGTACCGCCGGGGGAGGTGTGGTCGGGAACGGGGCCGTGGGGGGCGTCTGCTGCGCCGGTGCCGGGGGGAACGCCGGCGGGGTCGCCGGGAAGGCCGCCGGGGGCGCGGGGAACGCCGTCGACGCCGGTGGCACGTCCGGCGACGGGGCCCAGGGATCGTAGGCGGGGCTCGCCTGCGTGGGCGGACCGGACGGGCCGGGCGGGTCGGACGGGTACGACGGGGCGGGGTCGGAGGTCACCACGACACCTCACGCGCGTTGGACATCCTGCGGACCATACAGCGTCCGGCGTCGCCCCGCGTTCCGGCGCGGAACCGGCCCGCAGCACGCCGGCCCGCCGAGGGTTCGCCCGGTGCCGCTCCCGCCAGCCCGTCTGCCCGGCCGGGCAGGTGCCTGTCGTGGGTCCTGTCGAGGTGATGACGACAACGAGTCACTGCCGACCGGGAGTGGTGGGCCGAGCCCGCGCGGTCCCGGCAGCACCGCCTGATGCCGTGACGTCATCAGCTCGAAAGGACGCGCACCCATGATGCGACGCTGACCCGGTACCCGCCCGCACCCGCTCGCCGCCCGGGGGTGCCAGGGCGGCGCGCACGGGCCAGCCGGGCCAGCCGGGCCAGGCAGGCCAGCCGGGCCGGGCGGTCAGGCGGAGGCGGCCGGTTCGGCGGCCCGGTCCACGGGAGGCTTCGGCGCGTCCAGGCCGGCGGCCCGTCGGGCCTCCCGCCGGGCCACCCAGCCGTAGCCGAAGAGCGTCATGGCGGCGAACAACCACCACTGGACGACGTAGCCGACGTTCTGCCAGTTGTTCGTGTGCCCGATCGGCACCGCCCGGAACGCCGGGTCGTTCGCCGGGGTCTGCTCGTCGAGCAGCAGGTACGCCCCGTGCAGCGGGTACGGCAGTTCCCGGGCCAGCTTGTCCACGGTCACCCGACGGGTCTCCAACCGGCCGTCGCGCCGGTCCACGCCGTTGCCGCCGCTCTCGGTGGGGTGCACCCGGCCGACGACGGTCACCTGACCGGTCGGCAGCGCCGGCACCTCGGGCATGGCCAGCGCGCCGCCGGGTGCCGGGGGGACCCAGCCCCGGTCGACCAGCACGGCCGTGTCG
>NZ_JBMDWU010000490.1:0-1611 GCF_048594385.1 Micromonospora sp.
ACCCCCCGCCGGGCCCACCTGTCCCCGCCGCTCTCGCCTCGGTGATCACGAGGTTGGCGTCACTTCGATCTCTGAAACATGACGCAAACCTCTTGATCACCGAGTCAGAGGCGGGGTGGGGGTGGAGAGGGGCGGGAAGAGGAGGGGTGGGGGAGGGGGTGGTTAGAGGCCGGAGAGGCGTTGGCCGGCGCGGACGACGGCCATGGCGTGTCGTTCGCCGGGGCGGCGGCCGAGGCGTTCGATCGGGCCGGAGATGCTGATCGAGGCGATCACCCGGCCGGTGCGGTCCCGGATCGGCGCGGAGACGCTCGCCACACCGGCCTCCCGTTCGGCGACGCTCTGCGCCCAGCCCCGGCGGCGTACCTCGGCGAGGGTGCGGCCGGTGAACTTGGACCGGGGCAGCAGCGGCATGACCGCCTCGGGCGGCTCCCAGGCGAGCAGGATCTGCGCCGCGGAGCCGGCCGTCATGGGCAGCACCGAGCCGACCGGCACGGTGTCCCGCAGGCCGCTGGCCCGCTCGGCGGCGGCCACACAGACCCGTTCGTCGGCCCGGCGCAGGTAGAGTTGGGCGCTCTCCCCGGTGGCGTCGCGCAGCGCGGCGAGCAGCGGCTCGGCGGCGGTCAGCAGGACGTCCGGGGCGGCGTTGGCCAGCTCGCCGAGCCGGGGCCCGGGACGCCATCGCCCCTGGGTGTCCCGGACCAGCATCCGGTGGATCTCCAGGGCCTGGGCCAGCCGGTGTGCGGTGGCTCGGGGCAGCTTGGTGCGTTCAACGAGTTCGGCCAGGCTGGCGCCGTCGACACAGGCGGCCAGGATGACCACCGCCTTGTCGAGGACGCCGACACCGCTCATACTGTGTCCCACAAGCCGAAATTTACCTCCCAGAATTTAGGATGTCCAGATGGTGGGAGTCACTCAACCGAGGACCCTGGCCGAGAAGGTCTGGGACGCGCACGTCGTACGGACCGCCGAGGGTGAGCCGGACCTGCTCTACATCGACCTGCACCTGCTGCACGAGGTGACCAGCCCGCAGGCGTTCGACGGGCTGCGCCAGGCCGGCCGGCGGGTCCGCCGCCCCGATCTCACGCTCGCGACCGAGGATCACAACACCCCGACCGGGTACGACGACCCCGCGTTCCGGCTGCGCCGGGGCGACCTGCTGACGATCGCGGACCCGACCTCGCGTACCCAGATCGAGACGTTGCGCCGCAACTGCGCCGAGTTCGGCCTGCGGCTGCACCCCCTGGGCGACGAGAACCAGGGCATCGTGCACGTGATCGGCCCCCAGCTGGGCGTCACCCAGCCGGGGATGACGATCGTCTGTGGCGACTCCCACACCGCGACCCACGGCGCGTTCGGCGCGTTGGCCTTCGGCATCGGCACCAGTGAGGTCGAACACGTCCTGGCCACCCAGACGCTGCCGCTGGCCCGCCCGAAGACCATGGCCATCACGGTCGAGGGCGAACTGCCCGACGAGGTCACCGCGAAGGACCTGATCCTGGCGATCATCGCCCGGATCGGCACCGGCGGCGGCCAGGGCTACATCCTCGAATACCGCGGCTCCGCCATCGAGAAGCTCTCGATGGAGGCCCGGATGACCATCTGCAACATGTC
>NZ_JBMDWU010000491.1:0-21272 GCF_048594385.1 Micromonospora sp.
GGCGTGGCGACGACCCGGCTGTCGCCTCGCGGGCGGCCTCGGCCAGCGGCTGCGCGGCGGCGGGGCTCGGCTGCGACCCCGCCGGCACGGGCGTCGCCGGGGCCGGGCCGGTGGCCGCGACGACGACGTGCTGGGTGAGCGCCCGGTCGGCGGGGAGGGCCAGGCTGCGGGCGAACCCGGCCAGCTCGAGCGCGGTACGCCAGCCGGCCCCGGACAGCAGGGGGGATCCGGGCAGGCGCAGGCCGGTGTCGCGGTGCAGCCACCAGCCGTCGAGCAGGCCGAAGGTGAGCGTCGTGGTGACGGCGTTGCTGCTGGCCTCGTTGAGCACCAGGTGTCCGCCCGGTTTGAGCAGCGCCGCGACCGCGCGCAGGGTGTGCAGCAGGTCCGGGGTGGCGTGCAGGACGTTGGCCGCCACCACGAGATCCGCCTCGCCGGGCGGGAATCCCTGCTCGGCCGGGTCGCCGGAGATGTCGAGTCGTTGGAAGCGCACCGTCGGGTAGCGCTCGGCGAACCGCTGCCGGCCGTGTTGCAGGAACGCGGGCGAGATGTCGGTGTACACGTAGGTCAGATCCCTGCCGGTGGCGGTCAGGGCGGGCAGCAGGCTCGCGGTGGTGCCACCGGTCCCGGCCCCGATCTCGACGACCGTGACCGGTCCGCCCAGCCGGCCGATCCGGTCCAGCGCCGCGGCCACCACGAGTTCGTTGGCACGGTCGACGACGGGGCTGCCCCGGTAGGCGTCCTCCACCAATGCCGTGGACCCGCCGGGGAACATCACCTCGGTGGCGCGCACGCTGCCCCTCAGCACCCCGAACAGGTCGCGCATGCAGGGCCTCAGCAGGCGGTCGATGCGGTTCAGTGCCGGCTGGCGCGCGCAGAGTGCGATCAGCTCGTTCTCCGGGTCCACCGGGGCCGACCGGTTCGTGGGGACCAGCGCGGTGCCGTCGTCATGCAGGAAGCCGGCCGCGGTGAGCACCCGCAGCAGTTCGGCGAAGAGCCGGGACTGCCCGTCGGCGATCCGCAGCCGTCGTTGGACGTCGACGGCGGCCCACCGCTCGTTGTCGCTGCGGAACACGCCCTCGTTGCGGAACAGCTCCCACAGCCAGCCGGTCACGATTCCGTCCAGCGACGCCTGGTCGGCGTCGGTCAGCAGCGGCGCGACCGGTGCCAGGGCAGCCGCCGATGGCGCCAGTTCGTCGTCGCCGGCCGGGTCCCCGGGCAGCTCGACCCCGGCGGCGGTCAGCACACCGGCGTCCGCCTTGATCACCACGACCTGCCGGTCGGTACGACCCAGCACGTCGTGCACCGCCGCCATGCCCTCCGCCGGGGTGATCGACCGGATTCCGGTCCGGGCCAGTCGCTCCCGGTACCGTTCGTCCGCGACGATGCCCACGGTGCCCCAGTAACCCCAGTTGATGACGGCCGAACGGGCGGGCAGGACGCCGTCGAGGTGCTGGGCGAACGCGTCCTCGAACGTCGATCCGGCGGCGTAGTTGGCCTGCCCGGCGCTGCCCGACAGCGCCACCGCGGAGGAGAAGAACAGCACGAAGTCGAGCCCGGCGGCGGTTCCGACGGCGTGGTGCAGGGCCACCGAGGTCCGCGTCTTGGCGTCGAGAACGCTCCGGAAGGTCTCCTCGGTCATCGTGGCGACGATCTGGTCACGCAGCACGATGGTGGCGTGCACGACCCCGTGCAACGCGCCGTGCCGGGTCCGGACAGCCGTGACCACGTCGGCGAGTGCCGCCGGGTCGGTGGCGTCGGCCCTGCGGTACGACACCAGCTCGCCGGCCGGGTCCACGCGGCGCAGTCGTTCCCGACGTCCGTCGTCCAGCTCGCTGCGGCCGACCAGCACCACCCTCGCCCGGTAGCCGCGTACCAGCCATTCGGTGAGCTCCAGGCCGATACCTCCGGCGCCGCCGAGGATCAGGTAGACGCCCCCGTGGCGGATCGCCTCGCGGGGTGCAGCGGCGGTGACGGGGACCAGGCTCCGCCGGTGCAGGACACCGGCGCGCAGGGCGTACGGGCCGCCGGCGGGCACGTCGAGGACGTCGGCGGACAGGGGATCGGTCGACGAACGGTCGACCACCGCCACCCGCCAGCGCGGGTGTTCCCGGGCCAGGGAGAGGGCCAGTCCGTGCAGGCTCGCCGCGTAGGGGTTGCCGACCGGTTCCGGGCCGGTGCTCAGGGCGTCCTCGGTGACCACGGTGAGCCGTACCGGTGCGCCCGACCGCTGTAACGCCTTGGCGACGCGGAACAGGGCCAGGACGCCGTGCTCCTGCGCGCGGTCGAGGGCGGCGAGGTCGTCGGTGCGGCCGACGGCCGGGCCGGAGAGCACGACCACGTGGCCCGGCCGTCCGGCCGGCACGACGGAACCGTCGGAGCCGATGTCGGTGACCGCGCCGCCGAGCCGGGCGGCGAGGACGGCGGCGAGCGGCGCGGCGGCGGGAGGACCGATCACCCAGGTGTCCGCGTCGTCCACGGTCAGGGGCTCGGCCGGAGTCGGGGACCAGCGGGGTACGTACATCAGGTCGTCCACCGCCGGTCCGGCCACGGCGGACCCGGCACGGGACGCCCGCGCCCCGGGAGCCGGGCGCAGGGCCAGGTCACGCAGTCGAACGCAGACGCCGCCGGCCCGGTCGGTCAGGGTCAGGTCGTACCGGTCCGGGCCGACGGCCCGGACGTGGGCGTACACCTGGTCCGGTAGGGGCGCGAAAACCTCGGCGGCGGCGAGCGCGAACGGCACCATCGCCGGCCCGTCGGTGGGGTCCCGCAGCACCGCGAACGTGTGCAGTGCCCCGTCGAGCAGGGCGGGCGGCAGCGCGCAGCCGGCGAACGGGGCGGCCTCGGTGGGCAGGCGCAGGCTGGCCAGCGCCTCCCCGGTGCCCGACACGATCCATTCGACGGCTCGCAGGGCGGGGCCGTAGACCAGGCCGGCAGCGGCGAGGTCGGCGTAGACGGCCGCCCCGTCGTGCCGGTGCGGCAGGGCCGTCCGGATCCGCTCGACCGCGACGGGCTCCGGCACGACGCCGGTCAGTGTCTCGACGCCCCCCTCGGCCACCAGGTCACCGGCGTCGTCGAGCAGGGAGAAGACCAGGCCGGTGCCGTCGCTGCGCAGCCGGGTCGCGAGGCAGCGGGTGGCATCGGCGACCACGAAGGGGCGCAGCCAGCGGACATCGCGCAGGCGGACCGGCACCGGGTGGCCGACGGTCGCGGCGGCCGCCCGGGCCATCTCCAGGACCGCCGCGGCGGGAAGCAGGCGCATGTCGCCGACGCGGTGTCCGTCGATCAGCGGATGCCCGGGTGGGAAGGTGGTTCGGTAGGTCAGCCCGGTCGTGCTGCCGGCCGGATCGATCGCGCCCAGCAGCGGGTGCGTGGGCGGGCCGGCCGTCGGCGGCACCCAGGTCTGCTCGGTGATCCAGCAGCGCAGTT
Source organism: Micromonospora sp. (assembly GCF_048594385.1). Lineage (NCBI taxonomy): Bacteria > Bacillati > Actinomycetota > Actinomycetes > Micromonosporales > Micromonosporaceae > Micromonospora > Micromonospora sp. Next base: position 3,427 of record NZ_JBMDWU010000491.1, read on the forward strand.
CCTCGAACGGGTATCCGGGCAGCGGCAGCCGCCGACCGGTGCCGCCCCAGTCGACTGTCGCGCCGGCGGTCCAGGCCGCCGCCAGGTCCGGAAGGTCCGTGGCGGCCGGAACGACGGCGCGGGAGGCGTTGCGGCCACGGACGCTACCCGTCCACACGCCGTCTCCGGTGCCCGCGCGCAGCCGGTCGACCAGTTCGTCCGCCGTCGAGGCGAGCACCATCATGCGGTCGGCCCATGCCTCGCGCCCCTGTTGCAGGGTGTACGCCACGTCGGCGAGCCGGTCGGCGGGGCCGTCGGCCACGGCGTCGGCGAGCCGCCCGGCCAGCAGCCGCAGGCTTTCCGGCGTACGGGCCGACAGCGGGAAGAGCCGGGGGCGCGGCGCGACGGCCGCAGAGGGCTCGGCGAGGTGTTCCTCGACCACCAGGTGGGCGTTGGCTCCGCCCGCGCCGAACGAGCTGATGCCGGCGCGGCGTGGCCGCCCATCCGGGCGGGGCCAGGGGGCCACCTCGGTCTGCACCCGCAGCGGCGTGGAGGCGAAGTCGATGTTCGGGTTCACCGGGTCCGCGTGCAACGACGGTACGAGTTCCCCGTGCCGGATCTGCAGGAGCACCTTGCAGAGTCCGGCCATCCCGGAGGCCGACTCGAGATGGCCGATGTTGGATTTCACCGAGCCGATGGGCAGGCTGTCGCGGGGCAGGCCGGAGGCGTCCAGAGCGCGGGCCAGCGCCCGGATCTCCACCGGGTCGCCGAGGGCGGTCCCGGTGCCGTGCGCCTCCAGGTAACCGAGCGAGGCTGCCGTGACCCCGGCCTCGGTCAGCGCCCGTTCCACGAGGTCGCTCTGGGCGACCGGGTTGGGCACGGTGAAACCGTTGGTCCTGCCGCCGTGGTTGACGGAGGTGCCGAGGATGACGCCGTGGATGTGGTCGCCGTCCCGGATGGCGGCCGACAGCGGTCTGAGCAGCACCACGCCCACGCCCTCGCCGGGCACGTAGCCGTCACCGTCCGCACCGAAGCTGCGGCACCGGCCGTCGCTGGAGGTGAAGCCGCCCTGGCCGAGGAACCGGTACTTGTAGGGGTGGACGTGCAGGTTGACACCCCCGGCGAAGGCCATCTCGGTCTCACCGGAGCGCAGGTCGCGGACGGCGAGGTGAATGGCGGTCAGCGAGGAGGAGCACATGGTGTCCACCCCGAGGCTGGGACCGGTCAGGCCCAGGGTGTACGAGACGCGGTTGGCGATGGACGCGTGCGACGACGCGCCGATCCGGCCGTCGGCGGCCTCGTGGAGCTGGTAGAGGCCGTACATGGCGCCGGCGTAGACCCCGACGCGGCGGCCCCGCAGGCCGGCCCGGGTGTGCCCGGCGTTCTCCATGGCGTGCCAGGCGGTCTGGAGGAACAGCCGCTCCTGGGGGTCGATGATCTCCGCCTCTCGCGGGGAGATGCCGAAGAAGAGCGGGTCGAAGCGGTCGATGCCCCGCAGGAAGCTGCCCCACCGGCTGTACCGGGCCGCCCGGTCCGCCGGGGTGGCCTGGTCGTAGTCACGCCAGTCCCAGCGGTCCGCCGGGATCTCGGTGATCAGGTCGCGGCCGGCCCGCAGGTTCGCCCAGAACTCGTCGAGGGTGTCGGATTCGGCGAACCTGGCCGCGACGCCGACGATCGCGATCGGCTCCGGCTGCGTGGATCCGGGCCCGGCGGGGTCGGGTTCCGGGGCCGCCACCACGGCCGGGACCACCGGCGGCTCCGGTGCCTGGTGTGTCGTCGGGACGAGTTCGGTCAGGCGGGTGCCGTGCTGATCGGCGAACCAGCCGGCGAGGCCGCGCAGGTCCTGGTACTCGAAGAAGAGGGTCTTCGGCAGCGATCCGAAGTGGTCCTCGAGCCGCCGGGTCAGGTCCATGATCAGCAGCGAGTCGATGCCGTACTGCTCGAACGCGGTGTCCGCGTCGATGTCCTCCGGCGGGTAGTCGAAGACCTCGGCCAGCACGCCCCGCAGGAACTCCTCGGCGACCGCGGTGACCGCAGCGGTGGCGTCGGCCGGCGTCGCCGCCGGGGCCGGTGCCGCTGCCGGGACCGGTGCCGGCGCGTCGAGCAGCTGCCGGATGCGGTCCAGCTCCCCGTGCGCGACCAGCACATGGTCACCGTCGTGGCCCAACGCCCTGTCCCAGGCGGCCAGGGCGGCCACGGTCGGCAGTGGACGCAACCCGGAGCGGCGGACGATACGGTCCTGCGTGGCGTCGTCGGCGTCCATCCGGATCCCGCCGTCGGCCCACAGCGACCACAGCACGCTGAGGCTGCGGCCGGGACGGTCGCTGTCGCGTCGCCAGGCGGTGAACGCGTCGAGGAAGCGGTTGGCGTAGGCGTAGTCGGCCTGTCCCGGGCTGCCCGCCCCGGACATCGAGGAGAAGCAGACGAAGAAGTCGAGCGGGTCCGCGGCCGTCGCCCGGTCCAGGGCGAGCGTGCCGTGGACCTTGGGCCCCAGCACCGCGGCGATCTCCTCGTCGGTCTTGCGCAGGAGGAACGAGTCACGGGTGACGCCGGCCAGGTGCAGCACCCCCCGCAACGGCCCGAACGTCTCACGGACCCGCGCGACCAGCCGCTCGGCCGCGCCCGGCGCGGCCAGGTCGCAGGACAGGTAGTGCACGTCGATCCCGGCGGCACGCAGGACGCTCAGGTCGGCGTCGGCGGACCGCCCGGTCAGCACGTACCGCGCCGATGGCCCCAGGTGGGTGACCAGGTGTCGGCCGATCACACCGGCGCCGCCGGTGACCAGCACCGTCCCGTGCGGCGTCAGCGGCGTCGGGGCGGGTGCCGGGACGATCGGCTCCCACCGGGCCACCTGCCGGCCGCCGGCGGCGTACCGGACCCGGAACTCGTGTTCGGCGGCGGCCTCCCCGGCGGCGACCGCCCGCGGGTCGGCGTCGTCGGTGCTGATCACCGCGACCCGGAAGTCCGGATGCTCGTTGGCGATGCTGCGGGCCATGCCGTCCAGAGCCAGCAGGCGGGCGTCGGTGGCCGCACCGGACGGTCGGAACACGTGCAGCACCCGGACCGGCCGGCGGCTCGGCTGCGCGGCCCAGGCCCGGAAGAGCCGGATCAGGCCGGGTAGCGGATCGTCGTCGCCGAGGCGGACCACCACCAGCGGGTCGGGGCTCGGGAAGGGGCTGTCCGAGCCGGGGTCCAGCACCACGGTGCGCCCCGCCGGGACAGCGGGGCGCACCGGGGCGTCCCGCCACCGTTGGGCCAGCAGGTGGGTGGCCACCGCGTCGGCCTGGTCCCTGACCGCGCGGGTGACGACACCGTGCAGCCGGACGGCGACGCGGCCGTCGGCGGCGGCGAGGGCGATGTCGTGTCCCGTACCGGTGGCGACGGCGTGGACGTACCCGTGCTCCGGCAGCGGCCCGAGGATCTCCACCCGGTCGATGGAGAAGGGCAGCTCGCGCGGGCGCGGGGCGGACGGGTCGGCGGCGGTCCAGAGCGCCGCCTGCAGCATCGCGTCCAGCAGGGAGGGGTGCAGGGTGAAGTCCTCGAACGGCAGGTCGGCGGCGTCCGGCACGCCGACCTCGGCCAGCGCCTCGCCGGGGGTGAAACGGATCCCGCGTAACCCGCGCAGGCTCGGTCCGTATCCGCCGCCGAGCGCGGTGAAGACCGCGTAGCAGTCGTCCGCCGAGGCGGTGCGGGGCAGGCGGGCACGCACCGCGGTCAGGTCGAGGCGGGCCGCCGTCGCGACGTCGTCGAAGCGCAGGGTCCCGGTCGAGCACAGCTCCCCGTGCCGGGTGCCGTCGACGCGGCGCAGCTCGTAGGCGACGCCGTCGGGGGCGGGCACCAGTCGCACCCGTATCGGGACCGGCTCGCCGGTGAGCACCACCGGTCGGGCCCAGATGACGTTCTCGACGCCCGTCGCGGTGCCGTGCCCGGCCCGGGCGGCGGCGTCGACGGCGAATTCGAGGGCGACGACGGCGGGCAGGATGCGCACCTGGCCCAGGGCGTGGTCGCGCAGGTAGAACTCGTCGCCGGTGAGGGTCCGCTCGGCCGGGTCGGCGGCGAGGGTGGCCGGCGGGTCGATCCAGTACCGGTGGGTGACCGGCGGCGGCTGCGGTAGTGACAGCCGGGCCGGTCGCCGGCCCGTGGGGTGCGGCGGGGCGATCGCGGCACCCGCGACCCACAGCCTGGCAGCCTCGTGCAGGTCGCCGGTCACGACCGGCTCACCGGTGGTGCGCGTGGCCGTGCCGGTGACGGTCCCCGTGCCGTCACGGAGCCGTTCGGTCAGCTCCGCGACGCTGGTCACCACCACGGCGAGCCGTTCCGTCAGCTCCTCCCGGCCCGTCCACAGGGTGTTCTCGATCCGGTCGAGCGTCGTCTGCGGGTGCGCCTGCAACCATGCCACCAGCTCGGTCCGGTACCGGTCGAGCTGTTCGCGGCCGGCGGCCGACAGGACGATCAGCCGGGCGGCGCGGTCCTCGGTGCTGTTGCCCATCACTGCCTCTCCGCTTCCGCCACCACGACGTGTACGTTGCTGCCGCCCATGCCGAAGGAGCTGACGCCGGCGCGTGCCGGTACGCCTTCCGCCGGTTCCCAGGGCTGTGTCTCGGCCTGGAGCCGGAACGGGCTGCCGGTCAGATCGATCATCGGGTTGGGGGTGCGCAGGCCGACCAGGCCGGGCATCAGCCGGTGTCGCATGCTCAGCAGCACCTTCACCACTCCGGCGACACCCGCGGCGGCCTCGAGGTGGCCGATGTTGGCCTTCACCGAGCCGAGTCCGGTGCGCCCCGGCACGACCGGCAGTCCCCAGTCGCGGTACAGCTGCGCGAACGCCTCCCGCAGCGCGTCGACCTCGATCGGATCGCCGAGCGGTGTCCCGGTGCCGTGCGCCTCGACGTAGCCGATCGTGTCGGGTGGCACCGCCGCCGCCCGGTGCGCCGCGATCAGGACGTCGCGCTGAGCCTGCGGGTTGGGCACGGTCAGGGAGTGGGTGTGGCCGCCGTGGTTCTCGGCCGAGCCGATCAGCACGGCGTGCACCGGATCACCGTCGGCCACCGCCCGGTCCAGCAGTTTGAGCGCCAGCAGCACCACGCCCTCGCCTCGGCCGTAGCCGTCCGCGCGCTCGTCGAAGGTCTTGCACCGGCCGTCGGGGCTGAGCATGCCGGCCCGGCGCAGGCCGGTGAACCCGTACGGGGACAGCAGCAGGTTCGCGCCGCCGGCCAGGGCCAGCTCGCAGTCGCCGAGGTGCAGGGCACGGGCCGCGCGGTGGATCGCCACCAGGGAGCTGGAGCAGGCGGTGTCGTAGACCGCGCTGGGGCCGCGCAGGTCGTACACGTACGAGATGCGGTTGGCGGCGATCGAGGCGACGTTGCCGATCAGGAAGTGGTCACCCATGTCCGGCGATCCGGGGGGCAGCAGGCTCAGGTAGTCGGCGCCGCTGAGACCGACGAAGACCCCGGTGCGGCTCCCGGCCAGCGCCGCGGGCCGAAGCCCGGCGTCGAGCAGCGCCTCGTCGGCGGCGTGCAGCAGGAGCCGGTGCTGCGGATCCATCTGACCCGCCTCGCGCGGCGAGATCCGGAACCGCGCCGCGTCGAAGGCGTCGACGTCCCGCACGAACGATCCGCGGAACCGTTCCGGGAACAGCCGCGCGGAGAAGCCGCGCCCCACCGGGTAGGGCTCGGTGAGGTCCCGGCCCTCGGCGAGGTGCGTCCAGAACTCGCGCAGCGACCCGGAGGCCGGTAACCGGCCGCCGACGCCGACGATCGCCACCGGCGGATAGCCGGTGCGCGGCGGCGGTGCGTCGGATCCGGCGACCCGGACCGGCGGTGCCGCCGCCGGCCGGGCGTCGGGTCCACTGTCCGTGACCGCTGCCGGGTGGGTGACGCCCAGGTGCGCCGCGAGGGAGGTGAGGACGGGGTGGGCGTAGAAGAGCGTGGGGCTGACCGGGACGCCGAAGCGGACGCGGACCGCCATCGCCAGGCGGGTGAAACCGACCGAGTCGAAGCCGGCCTCGCCGAGCGGCCGGTCCACCGGGATCTCGTCCGGGTCGACGGCGGCCACTCCCGCGGCCAATTCCCGCAGGGTGGCCAGCAGCCGGCCGCTGTCGTCCGGCCGGGGTGCCCGTGGCGTCTGCGGGTGGCCGAGGTCACGGATCAGCTCGTCGAGCGGGGCGGTGGCGAGCCGGACGGTGTCGACCTTGGCGTTCGGGGTCATCGGTAGCCGGAGCAGCGGCACGGTCCGGGACGGGATCATGTACGCCGGCAGCCACTCCCCGATCCGCGTGACGACCGTCGCGGCAGCCTCGGGTTCGGCGACGACGAAGGCGACCAGGCGCGGCTGTTCGTCGCGCAGGACCACGCCCACCTCGGCGGTCACGCCGGTACGACGGATCGCCGCCTCGATCTCGCCGAGCTCGATGCGGTGGCCACGTAGCTTGATCTGCCGGTCGGCCCGGCCCAACAGCAGCATCTCGCCGTTGTCGGTCCACCGGCCCAGGTCCCCGGTGCGGTAGCGGCGCTGCCCGTCCCGCACGACGAAACGCTCGGCGGTCAGCTCGGGACGACCCCGGTAGCCCCGGGCGACGCCGTCCCCGCCGATCAGCAGTTCCCCGGTGGCCCCGAACGGGACCGGGTCACCGTCCGGGCCGGCGAGGTGGAACGTCGTGTTCGCGATCGGGGTGCCGACCGTGATCGGCCGGTCGCGGCGTACCCGCAGCGCCGAGGACCAGATCGTGGTCTCGGTCGGGCCGTACATGTTCCACAGCTCGCCGGCCCGGTCCAGCAGCTCCGCCGCCAGTTCGGCGTTCAGCGCCTCCCCGCCGCACAGCAGCCGGGGCACCCGGCCGCGCCAGCCGGCGGCCAGCAGCATCTGCCAGGTGGCCGGGGTCGCCTGGACGATCGTCGCGCCACTGTCGTCGAGCAGACGGGCGAGCGCGAAGCCGTCGCGGGTGACCTCCGCCGGTGCGAGGTGGACGGTGGCGCCCCGGGTGAGCGGCAGCAGCAGTTCCAGGCCGGCGATGTCGAACCCGGCCGTGGTGACGGCCAGCAGCACGTCGTCGTCGACGCAGCCGGGCTGCTCGGCCATCGCGGTGAGGAAGTTGACCAGGTTGCCGTGGGTGACCTCGACACCCTTGGGCTGCCCGGTGGAGCCGGAGGTGTACAGCACGTACGCGAGGTCGTCGTCGCGGCAGGCGACCACCGGACCGGGGGCCGCGGTGGCGGTGCCGTCGAGCGGAATCCGGGTGCCCGGTGCCGTGGCGGGCAGGCGGTCGGCGTACGCGGGGTCGACCAGGACCGCGGCGGGGCCGGCGTCGGTGCAGATGTGGGCGAGGCGGGCGGGTGGGAAGTCCGGGTCGAGCGGCACGTACGCGGCACCGACGGTGTGCGCCGCCAGCATCGCCGCGATCATCGCGGCCCGCCGGCCGGACAGCACGCCGACCAGGTCGCCACGGGTCACCCCGGCGGCACCGAGGGTGCGCGCCAGGGCGTGCACCCGCCCGGCCAGTTCGCCGAAGCCGGTCGTGCCGTCGGCGTCGATCACCGCGACCCGCTCCGGGGCCGACGCCGCGCGGGCCAGCACGAGATCGACCACGCTCACGTCGTGGGGCCGCCCGACCCGGGTGGCGTTGGCCCGCTCGACGAGGGCGTGCTCCTGCGCGGTGGTGAGGGCGAGGTCACCGATCCGCTGCCCCGGGTCGGCGGTGACGGCCTCGAGCAGCAGCCGGAAGTGCTCGGCAAGCCGCTCGGCCGTGGTCCGGTCGAACAGCTCACGGTCGTACTTGAAGTACACCAGCGCCGCCGGTCCGCGCACCACGACCTCGACGACCAGCGGGTTCTCGCCCTCCTGGGTCAGTTCGAGGGCGTCTCGGAAGACGGTCTGCCCGGCGGCCATGTCCTGGTCGCCGCCGACACCCTGCTGGAGGTAGAAGCCGATGTCGAAGGAGACCGCGGTGCCGGATTCGCGGCGCAGGTCGCCGACCACGGCGGCGAACGGGTAGTCGCTGTGCTCCTCGGCCTGCGCCATGTGGTCGTGCACGGCGGTCATCAGCTCGGCGAAGCTGCGCCGTGGGTCGCAGTCCACCCGCACCACCACCGGGTTGATCAGGTAGCCCACGGTGCGGTCGAACCGCTCGGAGATCCGGCCGTCGGTCGGCACCATGACGCTGACGTCACGGTGGCCGGAGTGCCGGTGCAGCAGCACGCTGAGGGCACCCAGCAGCACGCTGAACGGGGTGAGCCCGGCCGCGCCGGCGGTGCGGCGAACGGCCGCCCAGCTGGCCTGCGGCAGGCGGAACTGCACCATCGCGCCGGTGTCCCCGGTGGCCGGCCCGGTCCGCCGCCGGTCGGTGATCGCGTCGAGGACGGGACCGCTGGATGCGCCGGCCAGCCGGTCGAGCCACCAGCGGCGGTGCGTCCCGGCGGCCGGCCCGTCGAGCAGTTCCTGCTGCCGGCGGACGAACTCGCGGTAGGTGGCGGCCGGTTCGACAGGTGGCAGGACGCCCGGGCCGGCCAGCGCGTCGTGGCAGGCCACGATGTCGCGCAGCACCAGGTGGCTGGAGATCCCGTCGGTGATCATGTGGTGGAACACCAGGAGCAGCAGGGTCCGGTCCCCGGGCGCCGCGATCAACCACATCCGGTGCAGTGGGTCGTGTTCCAGGTCGAACGGGGTGTGCACCAGACGTCGGACCCGGGCGGCGAACTCCCCGTCGGTGACGTGCCCCAGGTCGAGCCGCACCACCTCGACCGGCCGCTCGACGATCTCCTGCACCGGTGTGCCCCCGTCCAGGCGGACGGCGATCCGCAGCCCCGGCTGCCGCTGCACCGCGGCGACCAGGGCCCGGGTGAGCACCCCGGGGTCGACCCCGTCACCCAGCCACAGCCCCAGCGGGAGGTTGTACGAGGTGGTGCCGGGCCGGCTGGCGTGGATCGCCCAGAGTGCCGCCTGCCCACGGCTCAACGGGTACGGCCCGGCCGTCTCCGGTCCCGGACCGGTCAGGCCGCGCAACAGCGACTCGGCGACGTCGTCCGGCAGCTCACCGGCGGCGACGGCGGCGAGGATGTCCCGCAGTGCCGGGCTCATCGGCCGTTTCCCCACCGCAGGTCGGCCAGCGCGTCGTCGACCTTGACCGATCCGTCGCGCAGCCCGGCCAGCAGGGCGCCGATCCCGTTGCCCGGGGCGGGTGCCGGCGCGACGGCCGCGGGCAACGGCCCGTACGTCTCGTGCATCGTCCTGGCCAGGGCGCGGACGGTCTGCCCGACGTTGAACAGACGGGTCGGTACGTCGACACCGTAGGTGGCCCCGAGGCGGCGGCTGAGGCGACGCAGGCCCAGCGAGTCCACGCCGACGTCGGAGAGCACCCGGTCGGGCGACAGCCGGTCCGGGTCCATGCCCAGGTGCGCGGCGAGCAGGTCGCGGACATGGTCGCGCACCGCCGCCTCCGGGTCGCCGCCGGTGCCGGTCGCCGCCGGTACGGGGGCCACGGCGGCCACCGGTGCCGGGTCCGGCGGCACCGCCTCCGGCACCGCGTCGGTGACCTGGGCCGGGTCGGCTGCGACGAGTCCGGTCGCCGCGGCCTGCACCCGGTCGAACCGTGGTCCGGGCGTGATCCAGTAGCTCTGCCTGGCGAAGGCGGAGGTGGGTGCGGCGATCCGCCGGACGGGCTCCCCCGGCCACAGGTCGGTCCAGTCGATCGCGACGCCGTCCACCCACAGCCGGGCGATCTTGTCGAGCTTCCCGGCCGTCATCACGGCGCGCAGGTACTGCCGTCCCTCGGGACCGTCCAGCAGCAACGCGGTGCCGGTCCCCCGGCCGTCGCCCACGCTGACGCCGTCGTCGCTCGTCCCGGCCAGCCACCCGGTCAGGCGTCGCACCAGGGCGGCGGTGTCGTCCGCGACCACGGCGAGCCGTTCGGCGAAGACCTCCCGGCCGGTCTGCAACGTGTAGGCCAGGGCTGCCGGGTCCACGTCGGTGGCGTCCCGCACCCAGCGGACCAGGTGTTCGGCGTACCCGCGCAGCCGCTCGGCGTCCCGGGCCGACAGCACGAACAGGTACGGTCCGGGCCGACCGGCACCGGGGTGGACACGGAACTCCTCCAGGACCAGGTGCGTGTTGACGCCGCCGAGCCCGAACGAGCTCAGTCCGGCGCGCAGCGGAACCTCCGCGCCGTCCGGGTCGACGGCCGGCCGCCACGGCTCGTTGCCGCGCAGCACGTGCAGTGGACTGCCGTCGAGCCGCAGGTGCGGGTTGAGCGTCTCCAGGTGTGGATTGCCGGGTAGTTCCCGGTGCCGCATGGCGAGCAGCACCTTGATGAGACCGGTCACCCCGGCGGCCGCCTCCAGGTGACCGGTGTTGCTCTTCACCGCGCCCAGCGCGACCCGATGTCCCCCGCCGTCGATCCCACGATCGGCGTAGAGCTGGCGGAAGGCGGTCTTGAGCCCCTCGATCTCGACCGGATCACCCAGCTCGGTGCCGGTCCCGTGGGTCTCGACGTAGGTCACCGTGCGCGGGTCGGTCCCGGCCCGACGGTGCGCGGCGACGATGCAGGCGGCCTGGGCCGCCGGGTTCGGCGCGGTGAGCGAGTTGCTGCGCCCGCCGTGGTTGATCGCGCTACCGAGCAGCACACCGTGGATGACGTTGCCGTCGGCGAGGGCGGCGCTGAGTCGTTTGAGCACCACGATGCCGGCGCCCTCGGCCCGGGCGATGCCGTTGGCGCGGGCGTCGAAGGCCCGGCAGCGGCCGTCGGGGCTGAGCATGTCGGCCTGGCTCATGTCCACGAACAGCGTCGGCGACGCGATCACGTTGACGCCGCCGGCCAGCGCCACCGTGCACTCCCCGCTGCGGATCGCCTCCGCCGCGTGGTGCACGGCGACCAGCGACGACGAGCAGGCGGTGTCGATCGTCTCGGACGGGCCGTGCAGGTCCAGCAGGTACGACACCCGGTTGGACAGGATCGCGTGCGCCCGGCCGACGGTCTGGTACCCGTCGAGCGGCACCGCCAGGGCGTGCTGGAGCTCGAAGTAGTCGTAGGTGCTGCTGCCGACGAACACGCCGGTGTCGGAGCCGGCGAGGTCGCTGGGGCGGATGCCGGCGTCCTCGATCGCCGTCCAGGCCGCCTCGAGGACGAGACGATGCTGTGGGTCCATCGCGGTCGCCTCGGTGGGTGAGACACCGAAGAACTCGGCGTCGAACAGGTCCACCCGGCGCAGGAAGCCGCCCCAACGGGCGGTGGTGCGGAACTCGCCCGGTTCGGGGGTGCCGTGGATGCGCCGCCAGTCCCAGCGGTCCGGCGGAATCTCGGTGACCAGGTCGTCGCCGGCGACGAGGTGGGCCCAGAACTCGTCCAGGTCGTCGGAGCCGGGCAGCATGCCGGCCATTCCGACGATCGCCACCCCGTCCGCTGCGGTCGGCTGCGGGTCCGGGGCGGGCCCGGTCAGCACGGCCGGACCGGCGATCCGGGGGGCCACGCTGACCGCAGCGGCCGGGGTCGGCGCGGCGGAGGTCGGCGCGGCCGGGGTCCGGGGACGGTGGTGGCGGGCCAGCTCCGCCCCGTACTCGTCGAGGATCTTCGCCACCAGCTCCCTGGCGGTGGACACCCCGAAGAACGCCGCGGGGGTCGCGTCCAGGCCCCATCGCACGTTCACCTGGTGACTGAGCCTGGTGTACATGATGGAGTCGAAGCCGAACCGGTTGAGCTGGTCGTCCTCGCCCAGTTCGGCCACACTGAGCCCGGCCACCGCACGCACCATGGCCAGCAGCTCGGTGGCCACCGTCTCCCGCCAGGGCTCCGGGGCCCAGACGGCGGGTGCCTGGCCCGTCGTCTCCACGCCGATCCCGTTCAGGGCGCTCTCGGTGCCCGACATGACCACCACCTGAATCTCCGGCCGGTCGAGCACGCCGGCCAGCACCTCGATGCCCGTACCGGGCGGGAGCGGATGGAAACCTGCCGCGGCCAACCGGCCCCGGTGCCGCTCGGTGAGCGTCGAGCCCGACCACGGTCCCCAGTTCAGGACCCGGACGGGGTACGGCAGCCGGGCGGCGAGCGCGTGGCCGATGGCGTCCTGGGCGGTGCAGGCGGCGGCGTAGGTGGCCTGGCCCGGATTGCCGAGGAACGACTGGAGCGAGGAGAAGATCGCGAAGAAGTCCAACCGGCGGTCACCGATCGCCTCGGCCACGGCCAGCGTGGTCCGGGTCTTCGCGATGAGCCCTTCGACGAACCAGTCCTCGTCCAGCGCGGCGAGCGACCGGTCACGTGCCACCGTGGTCGCGTGCACGACCCCGTGGACCACGCCGAGCCGGTCGAACACCGCCCGCATCCGGTCGGCGTCGCGGGCGTCCGCCTGCTGGAAATCCACGAGGGTCCCGGTCGGGTCGAGGGCGCTGATCCGGGCTGCCCGGTCGCCCGTAGGGCGGGTCCGTCCGACCAGAACCACCCGGGCGTGGTGGCTGCGGACCAGGTGTTCGGCCACGTCCAGGCCGACATCCCCGGCCCCGCCGACCAGCACGTACGTCCCGCCGTCGCGGAACACGGGACGGGTACCGGCGTCGTGCAGCGGTTGGAGCACCCGCCGGTACCAGCGGCCCGAACGCAGCGCGTAGTCGCCGGGCGTGGCGGCCGCGACCAGCGTCGCGTCGCCGGGGCCGACGTCGATCGCGCTGACCCGCCACCGCTCGCACTCGCGGCGGGTCGATTTCACGAGCCCGTGCGCGGCCGCCGCGACCGGGTCGACGACCGGTCCGTCCACCGCGGCAGCGGCCCGGGTGACCACGGTCAGCGTGAGGTCGCCCGCGCCACCGGGCCGGGTCTGTAGATGCCGGATCACCCGGAACAGGTGCAGGACGGCCGGCTCGCCGCCGGTGACGACCGCGTGCACCACGGCGGGTGTGGGCAGCGAGTCCAGCGACGCGGAGGTGACCCGGTGCACGTCGGCGGCCGGGTAGTCGCCGTCGCCGAGCAACCAGACGGTCCCGGTCGCGGGCAGGTGGGTTCCCATGTCCGCGATCTGCCGCCAGCGCGGTGCATAGCTGACCGCCGGTTCACCGGGCCCGGCAACCGTCTCCGGCCGGGGGTCGGTCCAACACCGACGCCGTTCGAACGGGTAGGTGGGTAGCGGGATCAGGGTGCCGCCGGTGTCCGGCCAGTCGATGTCGGCGCCGGCCGTCCACCGGTCGGCCGCCGTGACGCCGTCGGGGTGGGCCAGCGCGGCGTGGGCGGTGCCGTCGATCGCCGCGGTCAGGGCCGCGACGAGCGTCGTCCGGTCCGCGGCGGTCACCGCCAGCCGCACGGTCATGGCGTCCCGGCCGTGCTGCAGCGTGTACGCCACGTCCGCCAGGTCGACGTCGGTGTCCACGGCGGCACGCAGCGCCAGCGCGTAGCGGTGCAGCGCCTGTGCGGTGCGGGCCGACAGTGGGAACACCCACGGGCCGGTCGACGCCGCCGGGACGCCCGGGGCTGCCGGCTCCTCCACCACGACGTGGGCGTTGACCCCGCCGTACCCGAAGGAGCTGACCCCGGCGCGGCGTCGGCCGCCCGGCGGCCGGTGCCACGGCGTCGCCTCGCGGATCAGCTGGAACGGGCCGCCGTCCAGCCGCAGGTGCGGGTTCGGTTCGCCGAGCCCGGCCACCGGCGGCAGGACGCCGTGCCGCATCGCCAGCAGGACCTTGAGCAGTCCGGCCACGCCCGCGGCGGACTCCAGATGGCCGATGTTCGCCTTGACCGCGCCGAGTGCGCAGAACGGGTCGTCGGGCAGCGGCCGGCCGTGGCGGCGTGCCAGCTCGTCGAAGGCCATCCGCAGCCCGTTGACCTCGACCGGGTCGCCCAGCTCGGTGCCGGTGCCGTGGGTCTCCAGATATCCCACGGTGGCCGGATCGACGTCCGCCTCCGTGTAGGCGCGCACGATCATCGCGGCCTGTCCGGCCGGGTTGGGCGCGGTCAGCGACCGGGCCCGACCGCCGTGGTTGACCGCCGAGCCCAGCAGCAGCCCGCGGATCAGGTGTCGACCCGCCGCGCCGGCCCGGGTGAGCACGACCAGGCCCAGCCCCTCACCCCGGACGAAACCGTCGGCCCGGGCGTCGAACGCCTGGCAGCGCCCGGACGGGCTGAGCATGCCGGTGCGGCTGAGCAGCACATGGTTGTGCGGCGACAGGATCAGGTTGACGCCTCCGGCCACCGCGACGTCACACTCCCCGGCACGCAGCGCCGCGGCGGCACGGTGGATCGCCACCAGGGAACTCGAACAGCCGGTGTTGACGGGCTCGCTCGGGCCGCGCAGATCCAGCAGGTAGGACACCCGGTTGACCAGGATGGAGTGCGCGGTCGCGGTGGCGGCGTACGCGTCGACGGGCCGGCCCGAGCGGCGGCGGATCTCGTCGTAGTCGCTGGATCCGACGCCGACGAACAGCCCGACCGGTCGACCGGCGAGGGTGCCCGGCGGCAACCCGGCGTCCTCCAGCGCGCTCCACACCCCCTCCAGCAGCAGGCGCTGCTGGGGGTCCATGCCGTCGGCCTCCTCCGGCGAGATGCCGAAGAACAGCGGGTCGAACCGGTCGACGTCGCCGATGAAGCCGCCGCGCCGGGCGTGTACGCCGTCGGGCAGGGACCGCCAGTCCCACCGGTCCGCGGGCACGTCGCCGACCAGATCGGCACCGGCCACGATGTTGTTCCAGAAGGCGTCCAGGTCGGGGCTGCCGGGCAGTCGCGCGGCCAGGCCGATCACCGCGATGTGGTCGTCGGCTCCGGTCCGCCGCGCGGGCTCCGGCCGCCTTTCGGCCCGCGCCGTCTCCGGTACGGCCTGCGGGTACCGGTCGCGCAGCAGTGCGGCGTGGTCCCGCCCCAGCCGGGCGACCAGGGCGCGCAGGGTGGCGGTCTCGTAGAACAGGGCGGGCGTGACGTCGAAGCCGAAGGTGTCGTTGAGCCGCCCGGCGAGCAGGCTGTAGCTGACCGAGTCGAACCCGTAGTCCCCGATCTCGGTGTCCAGGTCGAGATCCTCGACGGGGATTCCGGAGGCCGCCGCGGTGAGCGCCAGCAGTTCGGCGGTGAACGGGGCGTCGTCGGGTGCCGGGGCCAGTGCCGCGACCTGCCCGGGTGCCGGTGCCGGTTCGTCGACGGGTGCCGCGGCGGCGGCCACGATGACGTGCTGGAAGTTCCGGGAGGTCGTTGCCTCCCCGGGCACCGCCCGGACCCGGGCGTAGCCGGCTGCGCTGAGCACCGCGTCCCAGCCCGATACGCTCAGCAGCGGTGACCCGGGCAGTCGCAGCCGGGTGTCGGTGTGTGCCCACCAGCCGTCGAACAGTCCGTAGGTGACGGTGGCGGCCAGGGTGACCGTGGTCAGCTCGTTGAGCAGCAGTTGCCCGTCGGGGCGCAGCACGGCGCGCAGGTGCCGTGCCGCGCGGCTCACGTCCGAGGTGGCGTGCAGGACGTTCGCCCCGACCACGAGATCGAAACCGGCTGCGGGGAACCCCTGGGCGACCAGGTCGGTGTCGAGATCCAGCCGCTTGAACCGCACGAACGGGTACCGTCCGCCGAACTCGCGGCGACCGTGCGCCAGAAAGGCCACCGACAGGTCGGTGTACCAGTACTCCAGGTGCTCGCCGTGGGCGGCCAGGGCACGCAGCAGACCGGCGGTGGTGCCACCGGTGCCCGAGCCGACCTCCAGGATCCGGATCCGGTCGTCGGGGCGCAGCCGTCCCCGGCGGTGGTCGACGTGTTCCAGCAGCCGTGCGGTGAGCAGGTCGTTGTACAGGTCGCTGATCGGGTTCCCCCGGTAGATCTGTTCCATGGCGGTGGTGCCCGAGGCGGGGAACAGCAGGTCGGTAGCGAGCAGCTCGCCGCGGAGCAGGTCCGGGTAGTGGTCGAGACAGCGACGCAGCAACTCGACGAAGACCGCGGAGTCGGGGTTCGCGGCGGCCAGCTCGTCGAGGCGCGCGCCGTGGCCGCCGGCCAGAGCGTCGGTGAGCGCCGCCGGTTCGGGCCGGAACCGACCCTCGTGGACGGTGAGCACACCGCCGTCGGCGAGCATGGTCAGCAGGGTGTGCAGCAGGCGCTCGTAGCGGGCGGCGACACCCACCCGGCGGGCGACCTCGGCCGCGTCCGGGTCGGGTCCGCGCCAGGCGTGCATCTCGTGCAGCAGGGCCAGCAGCGCGCTGCGGGCGATGGCGGTCAGCTGCCCGTCGACGGCGTGGAAGTCGTCGACGACCGTCCGTTCGGCGTCGGTCAATCCGTCGGTGGCGGCCACGACCGTTGTCGTCCCTTCGCTGGCGGTCATCCGCTCCCGCAACGCGGCGGTGCCGGGCACCACCACGAGTTGGGGGGCCGGTCGGCGCAACGCCTCGGTCAGCGTGCCGAAACCGGTTTCGGCGGTGATGGAGTGGAAACCGGCGGCGGTCAACTCGGCGCGGTGCCGGTCGGTGGCGACCGAACCGACCGTCCCCCAGAAGCCCCAGTTGATGGCCCGGACCGGGTACGGCAGACGCCCGTCGAGGGCGTGCGCGTAGGCGTCCAGGAAGGTGGAGCCGGCAGCGTAGTTGCCCAGGCCGGGCTCGCCGAGGAAGGACTGGGCGGAGGAGAAGAAGAGCAGGAAGTCGAGTTCCCGCGCGCCGATGGCGTCGATCAGGGCGGCGGCGACGCCGGACTTGGCGCCCAGGCTCTCGACGAGATCGTCGTCGGTGAGGTCGCGGACCAGCCGGGAGCGCTGGACCATCGCGGCGTGCATGATCCCGTGCACCGTGCCGGCCCGCTCCAGCACCACGGCGAGCTGCCCGACGTCACGGGCGTCGGCGCGCAGGTAGCGGATCCCGTGCTCGGCCGCGAGGTCGGGTCGCTCCCGGCGGCCGACCAGCACCACCTCCGCGCCCCGGTCCGCCACGAGTTTCCGGGCGAGAGCCAGGCCGATCCCGCCGCCACCACCGACGATCAGGTAGCGGCCGCCACGGCGCAGCAGATCGGGACCGCGCGGGGTGGGAGCCGGGCGCAGTGTCAGCCGGTGCGGGGTCGCCCCGGTGTAGGCGACCCGGGTGCCGCGTCGCACCGGGGCGAGCAGGCCGGCGGACACGTGGGCCGGGTCGACGTCGACAGCCGCGACCGACCAGCCCGGATGTTCGTTCTCCAGCACCCGGGTGAGGCCGAGGACCCCGGCCACGTAGGGGTCGGTGAGCTGCCGTCCGGGCGGGGCGGCGGCGCCGACGGTGACCACGACCCAGTGCAGCTCGGGCAGGTGCGCCCAGCGACGGGCGTAGGCGGCCAGCGCGCGTACCCCGGTTGCCTCGCCGTCGGCGACCCGCGTGGTCTCGGTGCCGACGGCGGGCGCCGACCCGGTGAGCAGGTAGATCACTGCCGGGTCGCCGGTGACGCTGCCGCCGAGTTCGACGAGCTGCGCGCCGGGATGCCTGGCGGCCAGGCCGGTCGCCAGTCTCTCGCGTCCGGGCGCGTAGAGCACCAGAACGGGCCCGTGCGTGGGCACCGGCTCGGGGTTGGCGCACACCTGCCACGACGGAACGTCGGCGTCGCACGGCACCGGTTCCCGGTGTCGTGCCGCCTCGTCGGCCCCGGCAGCGCCGCCCGTGCCGGCAGCACGGGTCGCGTCACCGGCAGGGATCGCGTCGACGGCACGGGTCGCGTCGGTGTCCGTCCCGACCCAGCACCGCACCCGGGCGAACGGGTAGCCGGGCAGGGCGACCTTGCGTGCCCGCCGTTCGCGGTGCAGCGCCCGCCAGTCCGGGGCGGCACCGGTCACCCAGGTCGCGGCCAGGGTGTCCGGGTCGGTCGACGCGGGCGCGGTGGCCGGCGTCGTGGCGCGGCCCCGGTGGACACGCGACTCGTCACCGGTCAGGAAGGCCCGCAGCGCCGCCCGCAACTCCTCGACGTCGGTGGCCACCACGGC
>NZ_JBMDWU010000492.1:0-10282 GCF_048594385.1 Micromonospora sp.
GGGGGGGGGGCGGCCCCCCCGGCCCCGGGGGTGGGGGGGCCCGGGAACCCTGGGCCCGCGGGGGGCGCCCCCGCGCCCCCCCCCCGCCGCTTTGTTGGCGACTACCAGAGGATTTGAACCCCTAGACCACATCTGCAATCCGCAACCGTGCTAAGTGGCAGTCACCGAAAGCGTAGTCCCGACCGCCGGGCCGACGCAGTCGTGCTTGCGACAGCTCAACTGACGTTGCCGGAGCTGCGTGCACCCCCGGCCACCTGGATGGAGCCGTTCGACGAGACGTTGTCGGTGACCGACCACAGCCGCTTCGCCGGCGCCCCCGACCAGGACGGGTTGCACAGGATCGCCGGCTCGCAGTTCTGCACCAGGTTGTCGCGGATCGCCATGATCGGCCCGCCGGCCGCGAAGGCCCAGATGCCGACGCCCGCCCCGGCGGTCACCGAGATCCGGTTGTCCGAGACGAACACGTGCCGGATGCTGCCGATCTTGATACCCCGGATGGTGCCCGAACCACGCCACCACGCCTGGTAGAGGTGGATGTCGTTGCCGGTCACCCGGATGGTGCGGCCCTGGATCGGCGGTCCCTTGTGGTAGGACACCCCGATGTGGACCCCCTCGGCGACCTGGTCGATGCGGCAGTCGGAGACCTCGACGTCACCGACCGCCGTGCCGCCGCCGATCACCACCGCGCAGGCCCCCACCGACACCTCCGCCGCGGCGGTCAGGTCCCGCCGGTACCCGCCGGCGTACTTCTCGCCGAAGGCCGGCTCCAGCAGGATCCGGTCGGCGACGCTGCGCAGGTGCCTGGCCGCCGCCGACGGGGTCTGCACCGGACGTGACGGCGGCGACGCCGCCACCGCCGCCTCCCAGGCGCCCTGGCTCAACGCCGAGTCGAAGCGCAGGCTCGCCCCCGGCACCGGCAACGCCACCTCCCGCCGGTCGCGGGCGATGTCGTCGGCCTCCCGCACCTCGATTCCCTCACCGACCAGGTAGTCCCGCAGCGTCTTGCGACCCTCGTCGGTGTCGAAGATCCGCCCGGCGTTCTGCCCGAGCCGCCCCTTGAGCGAGGTGAGCTGCCGCCGGTACGAGGGCAGCTGGGCCGGGTCCTCGGTGGCCACGTCCGCCAGCCGCAGCACGTACGCCTCGGCGGCCTCGGCGGTGCGCTGATCCTCGGCGTTCGGCGGACGCAGGGTGGACAGGGTCTTCCACTCGCTCTGCGGGACCATCGAGTTCATCCGCACGCCCCACCGGCCGACCCGGATCACGGTGTTCCACTCACCCGCCTCCAACCGGTCGTCGCGGTCCAGGGCGAGCCGGCCCACCAGCTGGGTGGCGAGCTGGCTGCGGAACTTCTCGTCCTTGACCAGTTCGGCCAGGGTCAACGAGGCCGGCCGGGGCGGGCAGGAGAACCGACACCGGGTGACCACCGCGTGGTCCGGGTTCACCAGCAGCACCCCCTGCTGGCCGTGGCCGATGAGGAAATCCGAGTCGAGCACCCGGACCTTCCCCGGTGGGGTGCCCTGGTCGTTGCGGACGGTCAGGCAGGTGCTCTGCGGCGACGCGCCGGCCACCCCGGTGAGCTGGCAGTGCTCGATCGTCACCTCGGCGCAGTTGACGGCCGACACCGGGCCGAGCCGCCCCTCGGCGGCAGCCGGGCCGGGGGTCTCCACCGCCAGGTGCGACACCGATACGGTGCCGCAGTTGACGAACATCAGCGCGTACTCCTGCCCCTGCACCCGGATGCGGCTGGCCGGCCCGCTGCCCAGCACCCGGATGTTGGCCCGGCCGGTGAAGGTGACCGGCACGGTGCTGGTGTAGAGGCCGGGGGCGAAGCAGATCAGCACGTCCCCGGCGGGCAGCGTGGTGAGCGCCTGCACCCAGTCGATGCCGGGCCGGATGGTGATCGTCGCCCAGCCGCCGGTGGCGGACGCGGCGAGCTGGTTGATGGCGGCCTGCACGGTGGTCGCCCCGGCCAGCGACGGCCGCCCGGTCGGGTCGTACGACACCCGGTCGGCGCGGGACAACGCGCCGGTGAACGTCACCGGCAGGTGGACCGGCTGGCCGGCCTCGTCGAGGAGCTGGGCGGTGACCTCCTGGGTGGCGGCGGCGGAGTCGAGCTGCCAGGCGCAGCGGGCCCGCCCGTCGGTGCCGGTCTCCACGGTGACGGTGCTGGCGGTGACCGCCCCGGCGGTGAGCCGGCCCGCCCCACCGGTGACGGTGAACCGGACCCGGGCCTTCGCGACCGGCTGGCCACCCATGGCCACCCCGGTGACCAGGTCGTGCCCCAACGGCACCAGGGTCGCCGGGTTGCCCGGCACCGGCACCGCCTCCTGGCCGTCCCCGCCGAGCAGGCTCAGCGTGGCCTGCCCGGTCAACGGGGCGAACACCGGCCGGCAGTCGCGCAGCACGCTCCACTGGCTGCCGTCCCAGCTCACGACGCCGATCCGGCCGTGCGCCCGGCGCGGCCCGTGCGGGGTCTGCGCGACGGGGGTGGTGCCGACCCGGGGCCACTGCACGTCGTGCACCGCCGAGCGGGCGGGGAACGACCACCAGTCGCCGGTGCGGAAGGTGCCCGCCGCCGAGAACCGGATCTTGATACCGAGTTCCAGGTCCACCTCGACGCCCCCGGCCGGCACGGTGCCCCGGCCGTCCCAGCGGCGCACCCGGGGCCGGGACGGGAAGTCGGCCCGGTCGAGGCTGCCGGTGGCGGTGCCCGGCCGGATCACGATCCGGTCCCCCTCCACCCGGTCGACCTGGACGAGCGTGCCCGGCAGGGCGTTCTGCTCCCGGCCGTCGTCGGTCAGCTCCACCCAGGAGCCGTTGGTGAAGCCGGCGCTGCCGTCGCGGCCCGGGACCTTCACGGTCAGCACGTCGACGTCGATGCTCTCCCACGTCGCCACCGTGGCGGCGTTGTCCCGCGACCAGACGTAACCGGCCGTGCCGGGCGCCCCGCCGGTGAGGATCTCCACCCGGTAGAACTGGTTGTCCAACCCGGTGTACGGCGACCCGGTCGGGATCACGCAGTCACCGCCGGAGCTGCCCGTCGGGTCGGCGCGGACCGCGAGGGTGCCGGTCGAGGCGGCGGTCAGCTCCGCCCAACCCGGCGGGGTGTCCGCGCAGCCGACCGGGGTGTTCGGCGGCCCGGCCTGCAACAGCCGCACCTGCCACACGGTCCGCAGCCGGGTGGTGGTGTCCGGCCCGCCGAGGGCGACCTCCCGCAGCGCAGGGTCCTCGATCGCCGTCACGTGCTGCGACCACACCTGCAGCCACGCCGCGTAGACCCCCGGCGGCACCGGGACGCCGCCGGCCAGCCAGGTGCCGTCGAGCCTACGGACGAACGGCCCGCCCGCCGGCAGGTCCGGCTGGGCGAACACGGAGAGCGGGGTGTCGTTCTCGCAGAGCACCCCGTCGAGGTAGTAGCGGCCGGCCGACAGCTTCAGGTCGGCCCCGCCGGTCAACCCGAACGCCCCGCCGACCACCGGCGCGCCCGCCGCGCCGACCACGTCGGTCAGCGCGGTGGCCCGCAGGTGCGCCTGGATGTCCTGCTGTTCGTTCCAGTCCGCGTCCAGGTCGACCCGGCCCTGCTGCTTGCGGACGCTCGTCGCGTGCCGCCGCTGGTCGAACGTGACGCGGCTGATGTCGCCCTTCATGGTGTGGTTCCTCCGGTCGGCAGGACGGGCAGGGCAGCGGCCACCCGCCCCAGCGGCAGGTACTCCGCCAGCGCGAGGGTGAGGTTGTGCAGACGTTGCGGGGTCAGGGCACGCCGGAACGCCCCCAGCTCGGCCCCGGACTCCGCACCGGTACGCAGCTCCACGGCGGCGGTGGCGGCCAGCCGGCCGTAGGTGGCGTCGCCGTAGCGGGTGCTCGCCCACGCCGGACCGACCCGGGTGGCCACGTCCGGGTCGTCGGGGCGGGCCTGCTGGGCGAGGTCCGGCTGGCAGCGGTAGCGACGCGGGGTGACCGAGCCGGGCCGCAGATAGCTGAACCGAACGTACCCCTGCTGCCGGCGGGCCACCGTCACCGGCTGGTCGAACAGGCAGTCCGTGGCGGTCAGCACCCGCGCCGTGGTGGTACCCAGCACCGTCACCCCGGTCAGCTCCGCCGCCGCGTCGCCGGCGGCCACCGCGCCGTGCACCAGCGAGTCGGTCACGGTCAGCGGTCCGTCGGTGGTGGCCAGCGCCCCCGTCACGCAGCGGTGCACCACCACCCGGGTCCGGTCGTTGCCCGCGGTGACCGTCAACCCGGTCGCCGCCGGCCCGAGGGTGCAGTGCCGCAGCTCGACCAGGCCCAGGCCCGGCCCACCCCCGTCGGGCGCGGTGACGGTCACCGTCCCGGCGACCAACAGCCCGTCGACGACCAGCTCACCCGGGCGGTCCCCGACGCCGACCCCGGTGGCCGCCAGCGTGCCCAGCAGGCAGGGCCGCACCCCGACCGGGTCGAGGTCGGTCTGCCGGCGGGGCCGGTCCGGCGGCCGGGGCCACTGCGCGGCCAGCACGCTCAACCGGCTGCCCTGCCCCACCCGCACCGACAGGTTCTCCCGGTAGCGGTGGCTGTCCAGCACCACGATCCGGCCGGTGCCGCCCGGGTGTGCGGCCTGGAAGTCGTGCCAGGCGGTCACCGCCTCGCCCAGCGAGGCGACGACCTCCCCGGCCCGCGGCGGCTCCGTCACGCTCACCGCGAGCTGCCAGTCCACCGGCCCGTCCGCCGCCCCCAGGTCACCCCGGCGCGGGTACGGGCCGGCGCCGACGTCGGCGCTGAACGCGTACCACCAGGAGACCGCGAGGCGGTGCACCGGCCGGCCGGCGGCGACGGTGATCCGGCCGCGCACCGGGTCGACCCGCACCACGCTGCCGGTCGGCAGCTCCCAGCCGGCCAGGTCGCAGATCCGCAGCAGGTCCAGCGGCACCGGGCGCAGCTCGTCGGCCGGGGTGGGCTGGATCCACACCACGAACGACGGGTCGTCGTCGCGGAACCAGCGCCGCTGCTCCGCCGACGGCGGGCTGTCCGACGCCAGCGCCGCCAACTCGTCGCGCAACGGGCGGCGGCGCAGCGGACCGGGCACGTTCGCCTCGTCGGCCCGGTGGTCGATGTCCGGCTCGGTCACCGTCGGCCCGGTCAACTGCCGGCCCACCCCCACCGGGTCGATCCACCACCGGCCGTCAGGCGGCGTCACGACCGGCGCGGCCGTCGCCCGGTCCAGCCGGTACGACGGCAACGGCCACACGTACAGGCCGATGTGCCCGATGTTGGGGCGGCCGTTCCCGGTGTCCATCGCCCGCACGTCCACCGTCCGGCAGACCGTCTCGAACGGCCCGCCGACCAGCTCCAACGGCGCGGCGGCCCGGATCGACGCGGTGGCCGGCGCGTCGCGGACGTGGTTGACGTGCTGGGTGGCGACCAACCGTTCGAAGAACTCGACGACGGCGGCGCTCCAGCCGGTGTTGGCCCGGGTCAGCTCCTCCAGGGCGGCGGCGGTGCCCTTGCGCCGACGGAACCGGATCGTGTCGGCCACCCGGGCCCGGTCGGACAACCCGCCGCCGTCGGCCAGCGGATGCAGCTGACCCGCCCCCACCAGCTCACCGAGATAGGGCACCACCCACTCGGCGCAGGTCTCCACGAACCAGTCGTCGGTGAGCTGGTCGATGTCGGCGTCGAGCGCGGCGGCCTGGGTGGCCAGCACCTCCACCAGGGCGCGCAGCATCCCGCCGGCCGCCTCGTCCCGGCTGCGCAGGGCGGCCGGCAGCAGGTCCCAGATCTCCTCGACCCTCACGATGCCTCCAGCAGGGTGACGTCACCGGCGTCCACGGTGAGCAGATCGGCGGGCAGCAGCACGTCACCGACCCGGCGGGCCGGCGCTGCGGTGATCACGTCGAGGCGGGCCGGCGACTGCCCGGCGTCGTACAGCAGCTCCAGCACGACCGCCGCGACGCCCGGCACCCGGTGCAGCAGCGCCTGCACCTCGCTGGCGCGCACCGGCTGGGCGTAGTCGCGGGCGTCGAAGCTCAACCCGGCGACCAGCGCCGCGCGGGCGGCGGCCGAGACCGCCGCGAACCGGTACCCGGGGGTCAGCAGCAGCCGGGCGGTCACCGCCACCCGGCGGCGGTGGTGGCCGAGGATGCGTACCGGCACCGCCGCCTGGCGGGCGGCGTCCAGCGCCCGCAGCAGGTCGGCGCGGACCGCCGCGTCCGGTGGGATCTCCGCCCCGTCCGGGCCGGCGACGGTGAGCAGGACGAGTTGCCGGGCGTCGTCCCAGACCAGGTCCGCGCGGGCCTTGCCGATCCCGGCGAAGGCGCGGGCGAAGTCGGCGTGGTCGGCCAGTGAGACGACCCGCCCCAGGGTGCGGACCGCCAGCGGCGCGTTGCGGCGGGCCCGGTCCACCCCCTCCGGGTCGTCGGCCCCGGCGGCCGGCACCGGGTTGCCCACCTCCACCAGACCCAGCGGCCGGGACAGCGGGATCGTCAACCGGCCCGGCGCGAGATCGGCCGACCGCCCGACGCCGCTGCGGTAGGTGGCCACCACGTTGTCCCGCCCGGTGGGCAGCCGCGCCCCGGTCAGGCCGTCGCCGAAGGTGACCGTGACGGTGCCGTCGTCGGCCCGCCGCACGGTGTAGACCCGGGCGGTGGGGGCCTGCCCGAGCAGCGCCGGCACCTCCTGCCAGCGCACCCCGTCGACCCAGACCGCGAGGGTGGTGCGGGAGCCGCTCGCGGTCGCCGCCGGCACGTGGGTCAGCGGCGCGTGCCGCAGCGTGAACCGGGGGAACGCCTGCCGCGCGTCGCCACTGCCCAGCACCTCGGCCCGGCTCTCACCGTGGGTCGCCGGTGTCACGTTGCCCAGCACCCGGACGCTGTCGCGCCGGTAGCGGCGGGTCACGTTCGCGGTCAGGTCCACCGTGGTCGCGTCCCGCACCCGCAGCACCGTCACCACCTCGCCGACCGGCCCGCCGTCCGGGTCGACGCCGGTGAGCACCAGCGGCCGGCCCGGCTCCAGTCCGGGCGTCGGCCGGGCCAGCTCCAGGGTCGCGGTCGCGGCCAGCGGGGCGGTCAGCGGCGGAGCGGCCGTCGGGAGCAGCCGGCTGCCGCCGAGCACGGTGGTGCTACGCCGGGTGAACGTGTTCGAGTCGCCGCCGGCCACGGTGACCCGGGTGGTGCGGGCGGCGATGCCGAAGTCGGCGACCGGCAGCTCCGCCACCGCGTCGACCCGACGCACCTGCGCCACCCCGGCGGTCTCCAGCACCAGCCACGACCCGGCCACGACCGACGGGTACGACTGGTCCAGGTGCAGCATCCGCTCGGCGGCACCCAGCGGGGCGTCGACCCAGGTGTCCTTGCGGGTGGCGTACGCGCCCGGCAGCACCTGGTTGGTGCCCGGGTTCAACTCGCCGACCCGCAACGCCACCGGCAGCGCCGACCACGGCTGCGCCTGGTAGCCGAAGAGCGCCGCCCGCTGCGTCAGCAGGTGCACCTGCACCTCCCGGCCCGACTGGCGCAGCTCCGTGCCGAGCGGCTGGGCGGCCACCGTCGCGTCCAACCCGACCACCGTGTACGCCGGCACCGCCGCACCGCCGTCGGACGCGGCCACCACCGCAGGCAGCACCGGGGTGGCCGAGCGCACCCGGCGCACGTCGTACCAGTCGGGGCCGAGCACCAGCAGCGCGGTGCCCGGGGTGAGCACCGTATCGACGCCGGCCAGGTGCAGGGTGTCGTCACCGGGTCGCGGCGCGCGGGGCGCAGTGATCCGCAGCCCCACCGCGTTCAGCTCCGGGCGGGCCAGCAGCGGGGCCACCGTCTCGAAGACCTGCGGCAGCTCGCCGGGGCCGGGCACGCTCTGCGCCTGGCTGCCCACCGGGATCGGCACCCCCTGCGGGGCGCCGGGGGTGGCGGTGACGGTGAACGACAGCCACGTCGTCGCGGCCACCCCGGGGCGCAGCTCGTAGCCGATCGCGCGGGCCAGCATCAGCACCGAACCGCGTTCGGTGGCGGTGCCGAGGAAACCCTCGTTGGCGATCCGCTCCTGGTAGAAGGCGAGCACGTCCAGGGTGGTCGCCCAGGCGTGCAGCAGCGCCACCGCCGGGTCGTCGACCTCCCGGGTGGTCAGCCCGGCCAGCTCCGGCCGGCCGGAGAGCCGGTCGACCAGTTCGGCGGCGAAGTCCGCCTGCCGGCCCAGCCGGTATCCGATGGCGGCCCGGCCGGGCGGATTGGGTTCCCGGTCCACTCGTGACGTCACAGTCCACCCACCAGGTCGAGGTGCAGGATGCCGTGCTCCGGCACGCTGGGGTCGTTGTCGAGGCGGATCACCTCGGTGTCGCCGGCCCGCAGCACCCGGGCGTCCAGTTCTCCGCCGGCGGCCCCCCCCACCGGGTGCAGCTCGGTCACCCGCACGTCGGTGACCCCGGGGCCCCCGACCGCGGCGGCCAGCAGCTGGCGGACGTAGAGCGGGGTACCGAAGCTGAACCGGTCGGGGTGGAAGAAGCCGCGCCCCCCACCCGGCAGGTCCCGGGCCGAGAAGAGGTCCAGCAGGGCCCGGCGCACGTCCGAGCGGAACGCGCCGCCGGTGACGCACACCCACAGCCGCAGCTCCACCGGCAGGTCCACCGGGTCGCGTAGTTGCAGGTCGTACCCGGCGACCCGGAACCGGTCGAGCCGCCCGGCCAACCGGCGGGCCAGTTCCGGCTCGTCGGCCAGCCGCTGCCCGCCGGTCAGGTCGAGGGTGAGGAAGACCGTCCACCAGGAACCGGTCCAGCGGACCCGGGCGGTGGCGTTGGCCACCTCGGGTAGCCGTCGCGCCGCCGCCACCCAGTCGGCGGTGGTGACCGCCCGTTCCTGGATGGCGAAGGCGACCGGGGCGTGCTGCCGGGCGTGTTCGACGTCCTCCGGGTCGGTGCCGCCGACGGCGGGCAGCGGATTGGTCGCGGCGAGCAGCCCGACCCGGTCGGTGACCAGGGTGGTCAGCGCGTCGTGGCCGAGGTTGCCGGCCGCGCCGCCGCCGCGCCACCAGGCGACCTGGAAGACCGTGCCGGCCGGTGGTCGTCGCCCCGACACGTCGTCGCCGAAGCGCAGGCTCACCCGGCCGTCGCGCTCGCGTTCCGGGACGAAACCCTGATCGAAACGGTCGGCGTTGAGCAGGTCCCGGCGGGGCCGCCAACTGCCCTCGGTGGTCTCCAACCGGATCAGCGGCACCGCGGCGCGCGGGTCCTGGTCGAGGGCCTGGCTGGCCGGGGTGTCGGTGGCGAACGGCACCGCCGCTGCGACCGGCTCGTCGGTCAGCACCGGCCGCCACCGGTGCTCGGCGGCCGGCGGGAGCTGCCCGGACACCGCGCTGGCGTGCTGGACGGCCACCAGGTTGGCGCGGGCCACCGCACAGGTCACCAGGTGGTCGGTGCCCGTGCCGGCGACGGAGGCGGTGACGGTCAGCGGGAAGCCCAGCCGGTCGGCGGCGCTCCACCCCACCTCCAGCACGGCCACCCCGGTCACCGGGTCGGTGGTGGGGCGTACCGACACCAGCCGGACCACCTGCCGGTGGGTGGGGTCGGCGTCGGCACGTCGCCCGGTCCGCGGGGAGAGCACCTCCTCCAGCAGCAGCAGGTCACCGGCGGCCAGGCCGGTGGCGGGCAGGTCGACCAGGGTGGCCCGGGTCGCCCCGGCGGGCAGGGCGCAGTCCCGGCCGCCCCACACGTACAGGGCGATCTCGTTGCGGGCGGCCCGGGGGGCGAGCGGGGTCAACGTCTCGAACCCGGTCGCGCCGCCGGCCAGCAGCGCCGTCGCGTCGGCGGGGCGTACCGCCGGGGTGGCCCGGTCGGCGGCCAGCACCGGGGTCCCGGCGGGCAGGCCCCGACTCTCCACGTCCGACCCGGCGGCCACCCGCACGCTGAGCCAGGCGCGGGCCGCGCAGCCGTCGTGCACCGCGTAGTCCAGCAGCCGGGCGTGCCGGCGTACCGAGATCCGGCTGCGGGCGGTGCCCAGGTAGGCCTCGGTGCCGGCGGCGTCCTGCCGATAGGACAGCCGGTCGGCCACGTGGGCCAGCGCCTCCACCACCGTGACCAGCGGGTCGGCCGGGTGCCGGTCGGCGCCGCCGGGCAGGGCGGCGAGCCGGTCGAGCATCAGCCGCCGGAACCCGGCGTAGTCCTTGGCCAGGTAGTCGGCCGGCGCGGTGGTCGCCGGTGGCGGCGGCACCGGCGGGGCGGCCGGCGCCGGGTCCAGGTCGCTGGGGCAGTTGGCCTTGAACGAGAAATCCTGCGCCGACAGCACCGGGTCGAAGCCGGGCGGCACCCGGTCGTCCACCGCCGAGC
>NZ_JBMDWU010000493.1:0-13745 GCF_048594385.1 Micromonospora sp.
CGGGATGGATACCCGCCCACGATCCCACGGGGGCGGCACCGCCTGCTGCCCCACCGGCGCCCGGCCCGCCGCCGGCCGCCGGGCCGGGAGGGGCCGTCGGGCCCCCTCCCGGCCACGCGGGGCCGGGGCAGCCCACCGGCACGGGACGCCGGGCCGGGCCGAGGTGCCGGGCGTCCGCGCCGGTGGTGAAGAACGCGGGCAGGTCCTCGCCGAGGGCGGTCTCCTCGACGATCCGCGCCGCCCAGCCGGCGCGTTCCCGGTCGACGCCGTCGCGTCCGGCGACCAGGGCGGCCAGCTCCTCCGCGAGGATCGACCGGACCAGGTCCTCGGTCACGCAGCCGCCGTCGGCCAGCGGGGTGCCGTGGTGCAGCCACTGCCAGACCTGGCAGCGGGCGATCTCGGCGGTGGCCGCGTCCTCCATCAGGTTGCCCAGCGCCACCGCGCCGGTGCCGCCGAGCCACGCGTCGACGTAGCGCACCGCGACGGCGAGGTTGGCCCGCACCCCGGCGGCGGTGACCCGGCCGGGGGTCTTGTCGACGGCGAGCAGTTCGGCGGCGGTGACGGCGACGTCGTCGCGCAGCCGGTCGAGCTGGTGCGGGCGGTCGCCGAGCACCGCGTCGAACTCCCGGCGGCAGGTGTCGACCAGGCCCGGGTGGGCCACCCAGGAGCCGTCGAACCCGTCGCCGGCCTCACGCCGCTTGTCCGCCCGGACCCGGTCGAGGGCCACCTCGTTGACCTGCGGGTCCCGGCTCGGAATGAACGCGGCCATCCCGCCGATCGCGTGCGCCCCACGCCGGTGGCAGGTCGCCACCAGCAGCTCGGTGTACGCCCGCATGAACGGCACCGTCATGGTGACCTCGGACCGGTCGGGCAGGACGAAGTCGTTCCACTGCCCGAAGTTCTTGATCACGCTGAAGATGTAGTCCCACCGGCCGGCGTTCAGCCCCGCCGAGTGTTCCCGCAGCTCGTAGAGGATCTCCTCCATCTCGAAGGCGGCGGTGATCGTCTCGATCAGCGTGGTCGCCCGGATGGTGCCCCGGGGCAGGCCGAGGCGCTGCTGGGCGAAGAGGAAGATGTCGTTCCACAGCCGCGCCTCCCGGTGGCCCTCCAGCTTCGGCAGGTAGAAGTACGGCCCGGCGCCCGCGTCGAGCTGCCGCTGGGCGCAGTGGAACAGGTAGAGCCCGAAGTCGACCAGGCTGGCCGAGATGGGCCGGCCATCCACCACGATCCCCTTCTCCACCAGGTGCCAGCCGCGCGGCCGGACGACGATCGTGGCGAGCTGCGCGCCGAGGGCGTACCGCTTGCCGCGCGGGTCGGTGAAGTCGATGCGCCGGTCCAGGGCGTCGATCAGGTTGAGCTGACCGGAGATGACGTTGTGCCAGGTCGGCGCGGTGGCGTCCTCGAAGTCGGCGAGCCACACCCGGGCCCCGGAGTTGAGCGCGTTGACTGTCATCTTCCGGTCGGTAGGCCCGGTGATCTCGACCCGCCGGTCGGTGAGGCCCGGTGCGGGCGGGGCCACCCGCCAGTCGGGGTCGGCCCGGATCGCGGCGGTCTCCGGCAGGAAGTCGGGGAACTGGCCGGTGGCGTAGCGGTCCCGGCGGGCCCGGCGGGTGTCCAGCAGGGCCACCCGGCGGGCGGCGAACTCGCTGTCCAGCGCCACCAGGAACTCCAGCGCCCCGGGGGTGAGGACCTCGTCGAACCGGTCGGCCAGCGCTCCGATGATCTCGTACCTCATGCGAACTGCTCCTCTTCGGTGGAGCCGCGCAGGGCGGTGGTCTCGGCGGCCGGGTTGAGCACGGTGCTGATCAGGTCGAAGTAGCCGGTGCCGACCTCGCGCTGGTGCTTGACGGCGGTGTAGCCGGCCGGCTCGGCGGCGAACTCCCGTTCCTGCAACGCCACGTAGGCGGACATGCCGTCGGCGGCGTAACCCCGGGCCAGGTCGAACATCGAGTAGTTGAGGGCGTGGAAGCCGGCCAGGGTGATGAACTGGAACCGGTAGCCCAGGTGGCCGAGTTCGCGCTGGAACTTCGCGATGGTCGAGTCGTCGAGGTGCTTGCGCCAGTTGAACGACGGCGAGCAGTTGTAGGCGAGGAGCTGGTCCGGGTACTCGGCCTTGATCGCCTCGGCAAAGCGGCGGGCGACGTCCAGGTCGGGGGTGGAGGTCTCCATCCACAGCAGGTCGGCGTGCGGGGCGTAGGCCAGGCCCCGGGCGATGCACGGCTCGATGCCGTTGCGCACCCGGTAGAACCCCTCGGCGGTGCGTTCGCCGGTGACGAACGGCCGGTCCCGCTCGTCGACGTCGGTGGTGAGCAGCGTGGCGGCCTGCGCGTCGGTGCGGGCGATCACCACCGACGGCACCCCGGCCACGTCGGCGGCGAGCCGCGCCGCCTCCAGGGTGCGGACGTGCTGGCCGGTCGGGACGAGCACCTTGCCACCCAGGTGGCCGCACTTCTTCTCGGCGGCGAGCTGGTCCTCCCAGTGCACCCCGGCGGCGCCGGCCCCGATCATGGCGGTCATCAGCTCGTAGGCGTTGAGCGGGCCACCGAAGCCGGCCTCGGCGTCGGCGACGATCGGCGCGAGCCAGTCGACGTTGCCGTCGTCGCCCTCGGCGGTGGTGATCTGGCCGGCGCGCAGCAGCGCGTTGTTGATCCGGCGCACCACGGCGGGCACCGAGTTGGCGGGGTACAGGCTCTGGTCGGGGTAGGTGTGCCCGGCGAGGTTGGCGTCGGCGGCCACCTGCCAGCCGGAGAGGTAGATGGCCTTGAGTCCGGCCCGGACCATCTGCACGGCCTGGTTGCCGGTGAGCGCGCCCAGGGCGTGGATGTAGTCCTCGGTGTGCAGCAGCTCCCACAGCCGCTCCGCCCCACGGCGGGCCAGGGTGTGCTCCTCCTGCACGGTCCCCCGCAGGCGGACCACGTCCTCGGCGCGGTAGCTGCGGCGCACCCCCTGCCAGCGGGGGTCGGTCTCCCACTCGGTACGCAACCGCTCCACGTCGTTCTGCATGATCTCGTCTCCTCGGATGTCGTGACGCCGGCACCGGCCGTCGTGCCGTCCGGCGGTGCGAACGCGTCGCCCGGCCGGCGTGTCACCCACGGTCACACGGTGTCGCAGGCGTGGTCGAGGGACGGAAGAAGCCAAGTTCTGAGAAGTTCACACCCGGTTCTGCGAAGTTGCGAACAGGTATATTCGCACTCTGCCAAGGGGTGCTGGGCTGCTGAAAGAGCAGCGGGGAGGTGATCGTGGTGAGCAAGACCTTCGCGGGTGCCCGGCTGCGCCGGATGCGCGAGGACCGCGCCTTGAGCCAGTCCCGGCTGGCCCGGCTGCTCAACATCTCGCCCAGCTACCTCAACCAGATCGAGCACGACACCCGGCCGCTGACCGTGCCGGTGCTGATGCGCATCACCGAGGTGTTCGGCGTCGACCCGACGGTCTTCGCGCCCCGGGACACCCCCCGGTTGGTCGCCGGGCTGCGCGAGGCGCTGCCCGGCCGGCCTGGCGTCGCCGACCTCACCGAACTCGCCACCCGGCTGCCCGAGGTCGCCGAGGCCGTCCTCGACCTGCACCGCCGCTACCGGCAGGCCGACGAGCAGCTCGCCGAGCTGCTGGGCGACCGGGAGACGGTCGGGCGCAGCCCGCACGACCGGGTGACCGAGTTCTTCTACCGGCGGCAGAACTACGTGCCAGACCTGGACGAGGCGGCCGAGCGGCTTGCCGCGACGATCGGGATGCGTCGCGGCGAGGTCCGGTCCACCCTCCAGGACCGGCTCGCCCAGCGGCACGGCGTGCAGGTACGCCGCGACGACGCCACCCTGCTCGGCGACGAGCTGCACCGCTACCGGCCGCAGACCCGCACCCTGCACCTGTCGACGTCACTGCGCGCCGGGCAGGAGGCGATGCGGATGGCCGCGCAGATCGCCCTGCTGGAGTACGCCGACGTGATCGACGAGATCGTGGAGGAGGAACGGTTCGACGACCCGCAGACCCAGATCCTCACCCGCGTCGGCCTGGCCAACTACTTCGCCGCCGCGCTGATCCTGCCGTACGGGCCGTTCCTCGCGGCGGCCGAACAGCACCGGTACGACATCGACCTGCTCACCCAGCACTTCACGATGGGCTGGGAGACCGTCTGCCACCGGCTCAGCACCCTGCAACGACCCCGGGCGCGCGGGGTGCCGTTCTCGTTCGTCCGGGTCGACCGGGCCGGCAACCTGTCCAAACGCCAGTCCGCCACCGGGTTCCCGTTCTCGCTCACCGGCGGCACCTGTCCGCTGTGGAACGTCTACGAGGCGTTCGGCGCGCCCGGCCGGGTGGTGGTGCAGGTGGCCGCGATGCCCGACGGGCAGCGCTACCTGTGGATCGCC
The DNA here is from genome assembly GCF_048594385.1 of Micromonospora sp. Lineage (NCBI taxonomy): Bacteria > Bacillati > Actinomycetota > Actinomycetes > Micromonosporales > Micromonosporaceae > Micromonospora > Micromonospora sp. Next base: position 4,362 of record NZ_JBMDWU010000493.1, read on the forward strand.
CGCACCATCACCCGGCACCACGGCGGCTACAACCAGCCCGGCAAGGTCTACGCGATCGGGCTCGGCTGCGAGATCCGGCACGCCGACCGGCTGGTCTACTCCCGGGGCATCGACCTGTTCGACGCCGACGCCGTCACCTCGATCGGCCCGGGGTGCAAGACCTGCGAACGGATGACCTGCCCGCAGCGGGCCGCCGCGCCGATCAGCGGCCGGCTCGACCTCGACGAGAACCGCAGCACCTTCATCCCGTACCCGTTGAAGGGTTGAAACCGGCGGGCGGCCGTCACGGGGTCGGGCTGGTATAGAAGATCACCTTGGCTTCGGCGAGCTTGCCCAGCTCCACCGGACGCCACTGGCGGAACCCCTGCCGGCCGGTCAGCTCCCCGCTGATCCCCACCGCCGGGCAGTACAACCAGTTGCCGTTGCTCAGGTTGGGGAACTCCGCCCACGCCTGCACGTGCACGTCCCCCTGCGGGAACGACAGCGTCTCCGACAGGTGCACCATCGGCATCCCGTCGGACCCACGGTGCATGACCAGCCGGTACCCGCCGTCGACGGTGCCCACCCGGCCCTCGTCCGGGACCACCAGGTCCGCCTTGTACCACCCGCTCTGCCCGAGCTTCGGGTCCTCGAAGTCGATGTCCGCGCCGAACGAGGTGAGGATCTCGTGGAGGTTGTCGTACATGGTCGCCTCTTTCCGTGGTGGGGGTCAGGCCTTGCGGAAGACGTCCTTGACCAGGATCTTGCCGTCGCGCAGCGTGAACACGTCCACGCCCCGTTCGAGCACCTCGCCGGTCGCGGACTCGCAGCGGAACTCCAGGAACTCCCGGTCCGCCACGACGACGCGGTCGCCGTACACCATCCGGGCGCCGGCGGCGTCGAGTTCGTCGCGCTTGCCGATGATCTCGGCGAGGAACCCGGGTATCTCCTTGCGGTGGTAGGTGTGGCCCGGTTCGGGGCCGGCGGCGACGATCCACACCCCGTCGGGGGCGAAGCAGTCGGCGGCGGCGTCCAGGTCGTCGGCGTCACAGGCGGCGAAGAACGCCGCCACCGGGCTGGTGTCGGTCATGGGGGTCCCCTCTGCTCGGATGGTGGTGGGGTTCAGTCGAAGCGCACGGGCAGCGACTCGATGGCGCGGAACTGGAGGCTGTGCCGCCAGGCGACCTCGTCGTCGGCGACGGCCAGCCGCCAGTGCGGGTGGCGGGCCAGCAGCCGCTGCAACACCACCCGGCCCTCCAGCCGGGCCAGCGGTGCGCCGAGGCAGTGGTGGATGCCGTGCCCGAACGCCAGATGGCCGTCGCGGTCGAGGCGGACCGCGTCGGGATCGGGGAACCGGTCGGCGTCGCGGTTGGCGGCGCACAGCGAGATGAACACGATCTCCCCGGCCGGGATGACCGTGTCGCCGACGGTCACCTCCTGCTCGGTGAACCGGATCGTGCTCAGGTTCAACGGGCTCTCGTAGCGCAGCACCTCCTCCACGAACGCGGGCACCCGCCCGGGGTCGGCAGCCAGCTCCGCGCGCAGCTCCGGCCGCCGGTGCAGCAGCAGCACGGCGCTGCTGAGCATCGCCGCGGTCGTCTCGTAGCCGGCGTTCATCATCAGGAACACGGTGGACAGCAACTCGTCGGTGGCCAGCCGGCCGCCCTCGTCGTCGGCGGCGATGAGCGCGCTGATCAGGTCGTCGGCCGGCGCGGTGCGCTTGACCGCGATCAGGTCCCGCACATAGCCGTAGGCGTCGGCGATCACCTGCTGCTTGTCGGCAAGCGAGGTGCCGACGCTGCCGAGTTCCGCGCTCCACCGGCGGAAGTCGTCGAACGCCTCCTCGGGGATGCCCAGCAGCGAGCCGATGACCGCCATCGGCACGGGCAGGGCGACGTCGGTCACGAAGTCGACCGTCTCCCCCGCCACGATCCGGTCCAACGCGGCGTCGGTGAACCGTTCGATAACCGGGGTCAGGCTCTGCACCCGCCGGGTGGTGAACGCGCCGCCGACGATCCGCCGCAGCCGGGTGTGGTCGGGCGGATCACTGAACAGCATGCTCGGCGGGTTGTCGGTGACGTGCTCGTCCGGGTCGACGGCCTGGGCGCGGATCACCGAGGCGATGCGTCCGGCGTCCTTGGACAGCCTCGGGTCGGCCAGCAGCCGGCGCGCGTCGGCGTGCCGGGTGACCAGCCAGGCGTACACGGCGGTGGAGAACGTCTTGAGCCGGAACCGGTCCACCGTGCCGCCGTCGCGCAGCCGGGCGAACCCCGGGTACGGGTCCTGGGCGAACTCCTCGGTGAGCATGTCCGCCGGGTGGGGGGTAGAGGTTTCCTGCTGTCCGATGGTCATCGGCTCCGCCCTGTCGGTGAGGGGATCAGTGGGGTGTTCGTCGGTGCCGGCGGCAGGCAGTCGGCCAGCGCGGCGGCCGTGGTCGGGGCGTCGCCGGTGAGGACGCCCAGGTGGTCGCCCGGCACGGTGTGCCACTGGGTGTCGGCCGCCCAGCCCGGTTCCCGCCCGCCGGGCGCCGCCGCGGCCCGCAGGTGGGTGACGGGGACCGCCAGCGGCTGCGGTCGCCAGTCGGCGAACAGCGCCAGGTGCCGTCCCATGGCCAGCAGTTGCCGGTCGGTGACCAGTTCGGTGACGCTCCGGTCGGCGGCCATCCGGGTGAACAGGGTAGGCATCGTCGCGGCGTACCAGGACCCGCCCGGGACGTGCACGTCGACCAGCACCACCCGCTCGGGCGGTGTGCCGAGGTCGTGCAGGGCCGCCGCCACGGCGTGCGCCAGCCAGCCGCCCGAGGAGTAGCCGACCAGCACGTACGGCCGGTCGCCGAGGTGCGTCCGCAGCGCCGCGACCTGGGCGTCGACGACCTCGGCGCGGGTGGTCGGCAGCGCCTCCCCCGGCCGGTAGCCGGGCAGCGGCAGCACCACGGCGGGCCGGTCGAGGCAGGCCAGCAGCCGGGCGTACTGGTAGGGGCTGGCCGGGGCGACCATGCTGGGCAGGCAGACCAGCAGCGGGCCGTCGCCCTCGGCGAACACCAGCGGCGTCGCGGGGGCGGCGGTGCCGCCGGTCGACGCCCGGTCCGCGGCGGCGGCGAGCAGGTCCAACCCGGCGGGTACGTCGCCACTGGCGCACGCCGCCGCGAACGCCGCCCGCACCGCGCCGTCGTCGGGGTCCTCGTCGGCCCGCCCGGCGAGGGTGCCGGCGAGTTCGTCGGCGGTGACGGCGGTGAGCAGGTCGGCGGTGCCGACGGGCAGCCCGGTGGCCTGGGCCAGCCGGTCGCGCAGTTCCACCGCGCTGAGCGAGGTCAGGCCCAGCTCGGCCAGCGACCGGTGCGGGTCGACGGGGGCCGCACCGTGGCCGAGCACCGCCGCGACGTGCCGCAGCACCACGTCACGCAGCGTGCCCGGGGCCGGTGTGGTCGCCGGGGGTGCCGACGGCACCGACGGCGGGCCGCCGGTGGCGGACCCGAACCAGCCGTCGGGCCAGAACCGGGTCCGCTGGAACGGGTAACCGGGCAGCGCCACCGGTGCGGCGCGGGTGCCGGCGAACACCGCCGCCCGCTCCAGGTGCCCCCGGACCAGCAACGCACCCATCGCCACCGGCACCGACACCGGATCGGGCACGTCGGTACGCAGCGTCGGGACCGCCACCGCGTCGGTGGGCGTACGCAGGCAGTCCACCACCGTGCCGGTCAGCGCCGGGGCCGGCCCCACCTCCAGGAAGGTGCGTACCCCGCGCCGCTCCAGCACGCGTACGGCGTCGGCGAACCGCACCGGACGGCGGGCGTGCGCCAGCCAGTGCCCCAGCCCGGCCAGGTCCTCGACGGTCAGCACCGCCCCGGTCAGAGTGGACACCACCGGCAGGCGGGGCGCGGTGAACCGTACCCCCGCCAGCACCTCGGCGAACCCGGCCAGGGCCGGCTCCATCAGCCGGGAGTGGAAGGCGTGGCTGACGTCGAGCCGCCGGCACCGGTGACCACCGGCCCGCAGCAGCCGGGCCGCCCGCTGCACCCCGTCGACCGTGCCGGAGAGCACCACCGCCCGGGGACCGTTGACGGCGGCCAACTCGACGTCGTCGCCGAGCAGCGGGGTCACCTCCGCCTCGTCGGCCCGTACGGCGAGCATCGCCCCGCCCGCCGGCAGCGCGGCCATCAGCCGGCCCCGGGCCGCGACGACGGTGGCCGCGTCGGCCAGCGACAACGCGCCCGCCACGTGCACGGCGGTCAACTCGCCGACGGAGTGCCCGGCGACGGCGGCCGGGGCGAGCCCGTACGACGCCAGCAGCCGGTACAGGGCGACCTCGACCGCGAAGATCGCCGGCTGCGCGGTGCCCGTGTCGTCGAGTCCGCCGCCGTCGGCGACGGCGTCGGCCAGCGGCCGGTCTAGCAGCGGATCGAGGTGCCCACAGACCTCGGCGAACGCCTCCGCGTAGGCGGGGAACCGCTCGGCCAGCGCCAGGCCCATCCCGACCCGCTGCGCGCCCTGCCCGGTGAACAGGACCGCGAGGTCACCGCCGCAGGTCGTGCCCGCGCCGACCCCGGCATCGGCCAGTTCGGCGAGACCGGCGAGCAGCCCGGCACGGTCGGTCGCGGTGACGCACGCCCGGTGTCGCAGGGCCGCCCGCCCGGTGGCCAACGCCAGGCCGAGCCCCGCCGGGGTGAGCGTCGGGTCGGCCCGCACCAGCGTCGCCAACCGGCCGGCCTGCTCCCGCAGGGCCTGCGGGTCGGCGGCGGAGAGCAGGCAGGGCACCGCGGGTAGCGGGGTGACCGCCGGCCCGTCGGCGGCCGGCGCGGGTGGTTCCTCGACGACGACGTGGGCGTTGGTGCCGCTGATCCCGAACGCCGACACCGCCGCCCGGCGCGGGCGCGGCCCACGCGGCCACGGCTGGGCCGCGGTCAGCAGCCGCACCGGGGAGTCGTCCCAGCGCACCGCCGTGGTCGGGGTCGCGGCGTGCAGCGTACGCGGCAGCCGCCCGTGCCGCAGCGCCAGCACCAGCTTGACCAGCCCGGCCAGGCCGGCGGCGGCCTGGGTGTGGCCCAGGTTGGACTTCACCGAGCCCAGCCACAGTGGCCGGTCCCGACCCCGGCCGTAGCTGGCCAGCAGCGCCTCGGCCTCGATCGGGTCGCCGAGCCGGGTGCCGGTGCCGTGCGCCTCCACGGCGTCGACGTCACCCGGGGTGAGCCCGGCATCGGCGAGCGCCCGTTCGATCACCCTCCGCTGGGCGGGGCCGTTCGGCGCGGTCAACCCGTTGGACGCCCCGTCGGAGTTGACCGCGCTGCCGCGCAGCACCGCGTGCACGGTACGCCCGTGGGCGAGCGCGTCACCGAGCCGTTCCAGCAGCAGCACCGCCCCGCCCTCCCCCCAGCCGACCCCGTCGGCGGCGGCGGAGAACGCCTTGCACCGGCCGTCGGCGGCCAATCCCCGCTGGCGGCTGAACTCGGTGAACCCGACAGGTGTCGACATCACCGTCGCCGCCCCGACCAGGGCCAGGGGCACCTCGCCGCAGCGCAGCGCACGAACGGCCTGGTGCACGGCCACCAGCGCCGACGAGCAGGCGGTGTCCACGGTCAGCGACGGCCCGGTCAGCCCCAGCACGTACGAGATCCGGCCGGAGGCGACGCTCGCCGCGTTGCCGGTGAGCAGGAAACCCTCGGTGTCACCGGCGGCGTGGGCGAGCAGCAGCGGGTAGTCCTGGCCGTTCGTGCCCACGTACACCCCGGTCTCGGTGGCGCGCAGCCGTTCCGGGTCGATGCGGGCGTCCTCGACCGCCGTCCACGCCAACTCCAGCAGCATCCGCTGCTGCGGGTCCATCGCCGACGCCTCCCGGGGGGACACCCCGAAGAAGCCGGCGTCGAACCCGGCGACGTCGGGCAGGAACCCGCCGGAGTCGACGTAGCTGCGCCCGGGGGCGGTCGGGTCCGGATCGTGCAGGTCCGCCGGCCAGCCCCGGTCGGTGGGGAACGGGACGACCGCGTCGCGGCCCTCGTCGAGCAGTTCCCAGAACCGGTCCGGGGTGTCCGCGCCGCCGGGGAACCGGCAGGACATCCCGACCACGGCGACCGGTTCGGCGGCCGGGGCGGTGGCCCGGTCGAGTTCCCCGCGCAGCCGGTCGACCTCACGCAGCGCGTTACGCAGGGCCGCCACGTACTGTTCGGTGCCGGCGCTCACTGCTGCCCCACCGTCTGCGCGGCCAGCGCGAGCAGTTCCTCGCCGGAGAGCGCGTCGAGGTCGTCCGGGCTGTCGGTCGGCCCCGCCGGGTCGTCCGGTCGCGACGGCTCGTCGGCCAGCGCCAGCAGCCGGTCCAGCAGGCCGGCGCGGCGCAGCCGGTCCACGGGGAGGGCACGCAGTGTCGCGCGGATCCGCTCGTCCTCCGGGTCGGTGTCGGTGGCGGTGTCGAGCTGGGTGAGCAGGTACGCGGCGAGTGCCGCCGGGGTGGGATGGTCGAACACCGCACCCACACCGAGCGGCACCCCGGTCGCCGCGCTCAGCCGGTTGCGCAGGTCCACCGACGTCAGCGAGTCGAAGCCGAGGTCGTGGAAGGCGCCCGTCACCGGCAGCAGCGTGCCCGGCTGGTGGCCCAGCACGGTGGCGGCGGTGGCCCGGACCAGGTCGGTGACCGCCTGCCGACGGCCCGACGCGTCCAGGCCGGTCAGGTCCAGCACGGGCGGGGACGTGGGTCCCCCCGCCGGCAGCAGGGTCCGCAGCAGGGCCGGGGCGGTGGCCGGGTCGAGGGTCGCGGTACGCAGGGCCGCCGCGACGACCACCGGTTCGGTGCTGGTCAGCGCCGCGTCGAAGAGGGCCAGCCCGGTGGCCACCGGCAGCGGGTCGAGGCCGGCGGCGGCGAGCCGGGCCCGGTCGGCGACGCCCAGGTCCCCGGTCATGCCCGCACCGGACCACGGCCCCCAGGCGATCGAGGTGGCCGGCAGCCCGTCCGCCCGGCGGCGCTCGGCGAGGGCGTCCAGCGCGCTGTTCGCGGCGGCGTACGCGGCCTGACCGGCCGCCCCGAACAGGCCGGCGACCGACGAGAACAGCACGAAGAAGGCCAGGTCGGTGTCGCGGGTGAGCCGGTCGATGACGTGCGCGCCGGTCACCTTGGCCTGCCGGGCCAGGTCGAGCTGGTCGGGGGTGAGCCCGGACAGGACCCCGTCGGCGAGTACGCCCGCCGCGTGCACCACCCCGCGCAGGGTGCGCCCGCGCAGCGCGGCGGCCACCGCGTCCGGGTCGGTGACGTCGCCGGCGACCGAGGTGGCGGTGACGCCGAGCGCGGCCAGTTCGGCGGCCAGGTCGGGTGCCCCACGGCGGCCGAACAACACCAGGTCCCGCACGCCGTACGCGGTGACCAGGTGGCGGGCGACGGCGCTGCCGAGGGCACCCGCCGCCCCGGTCACCAGGACCGTGCCGTCGACCGGCGGGCGGGGTCCGGTGGCGGCGACGGTCAACTCCGGGATGCTGGCGACGCCGGCACGCAGCCGGACCTCGTCGTGGCCGGCGGCGGCTGCGGCCGGCAGTGCCGCCAGCGACGCCGGGCTGCCGTCGTGGTCGACGAGGGCCACCCGGCCCGGATGCTCGGTCCGGGCGGCACGCAGCAGACCGACCACCCCGTCGGCCGCCGGATCGGTGCCGTCGAAGCCGACGACGAGCCGACCACCGGTGGGCTCGGTGAGCCGCCGCTGGAGGACCGCGAGCACTTCGGCGGTGCCGCTACCGGCGCAGTCGAGCACCGCCGCCTCCCCGGCGGGCAGGTCCGTCGGCGTCCACCGCACCGCGTACAGCGGCGGCGTCGCCGGACCGGCGGCGAGCCAGTACCGCTGGTGTTGGAACGGGTACGTCGGCAGGTCGACGGTCCTACCGCCGCCGTAGTACCCCCGCCAGTCGACCTCGTGCCCCCGCACCCACACCTGCGCCAACCCCGACACCGCACTGACCGCCTCGTCCACGCCCGGTCGCAGCATCGGGACACCGTCGGCCAGCAGAGACGACAAACCACCATCCGCGCTCAACTCCCACCACGAGCGAGGACCAGCCGCTTCGATCGCGTCGTGGAACCGCACCGGCTCACGCACCTGCCGCACCCAGTACCCCGGGTCCCCCAGATCCCCGACCCGCCCCGTCACCGTCGACACCACCGGAATCCGCGCCGGATGGAAGGACAACCCCTCGACGACCGTGCGGAACTCGTCCAGCATCGGCTCCATCAACGGCGAATGAAACGCATGACTCACCGACAACCGCCGCTGCCGCACACCCAACCCGGCCGCCACCGCCTCCGCCGCCCGCAGCGTCTCCCGCTCAGGGCCCGCGACCACCACCGCCGACGGACCATTCACCGCCGCCACCACCACACCACCAGACAGAAACGGCTCCACCTCCTGCACGGAGGCCCGTAGGGACACCATCGCCCCACCCACCGGCAACGCCGCCATCAGACGAGCACGCGCCGACACCAACGTCACCGCATCCAACAGGGACAACACCCCCGACACATGCGCCGCCGCGATCTCCCCGATCGAGTGACCGACCAGGACCGCCGGGCGGACACCCCACGACTCGACCAGACGGAACAGCGCCACCTCCACCGCAAACAACGCCCGCTGCGCCACCCCCGTGCCATCCAGGCCAACACCGGAGACGATCGCCTCCCGCACATCCCCGCCCAACAGGCCACACACCTCGTCGAACACCGACCCGAACACCGGAAACGCCCCACACAACCCCGCACCCATCCCCACCCGCTGACCACCCTGACCCCCGAACACCAGACCCAGACCACCCGACGGGACCGCCCCGGCACCACCCGACGACCCCACGACCGGGTCCACCGCAGAAGCAGGGACCGCTCCGGACACCAGCGCCCGAACCTCCGGAGCAAGCGACGCCCCGTCCGCGACCACCACACCGTCGAGCAGCACCACCCGCTCGTCGAACACCGACCGCGTCGACGCCAACGACCACCCCACATCCACCGCCGACACCCCCACCACCGTCGACCGCAACCGCTCCACCAACTCCCGCACCCCGGCAACCGACCGCGCCGACACCGGCCACGGCGTCACCGGCACCGGCGATCCCGCCTCCGCCGGAGCGCCCGTCTCCACCGGCGGCGGCTCCTCCACGATCACGTGCGCGTTGGTGCCGCTGATCCCGAACGACGACACCCCCGCCCGACGGCGGCCCCCCTCGGCCACCGTCCACTTCCGCGACTCCCGCACCACCTCCACCGAGCCTGACGACCAGTCCACGAACCTCGACGGCTCGGCCGCGTGCAGCGACCCCGGCACCACCCCGGCCCGCATCGCCGACACCATCTTGATCACCCCGGCCACACCCGCCGCCGCCTGCGCATGACCGATGTTCGACTTCACCGACCCCAACCACAACGGCACCGAACGACCCTGCCCGT
>NZ_JBMDWU010000494.1:0-1694 GCF_048594385.1 Micromonospora sp.
GCGGCCCGTCGTCGGACGGGACGACGCCCGGGGCGTCCTCGGTGGCGTCGGACGGGTCGCCGCGGCGGCGTCGGCGGGCCAGGGTACGCAGCACCCTCAGATCCTCCCGGCTGAGCCCCAGCGCCAGCACCGTCCCCAGGTAGACCGCCACGATCGTGGCCAGCCCGGCGACCGGTCGCCACGGCCAGCCCGGCACCAGCCAGCGCACCAGCAGCCCGGCGGCCAGCGCGGCGGCTCCGGCGGCCAGCCCCTTGGCCATCCCGACGGTGAACGGCAGCGCGCCGGTCAGGTGGCGGACCTGCACCACCCGGGCGATGTTGACCACGATCAGCGAGGCGCTCCACGCCGCCGCCGCGCCGACGATCCCGTACGCGGGGATGAGCCACAGGTTGAGCAGCACGTTGAGCACCAGGGCGACCAGGTTGTCGGCCATGTTGAGCGCCACCCGGCCGGACATGTTCAGCACCGTGCCGCACGGGCCGGTCGCCGCGTTGACGAGCTGGCCGAGAGCCAGGATCACGGTCACCGCCGCGCCGGTGGCCACCTCGCCGCCGAAGACGCGCAGCAGGTCACCGGGGACCACCAGCAGCGCCACGAACGCCGGCAGCGACAGCCGCACCACCCAGCCGGTGGCCACCGCGTAGACCCGGCGGACGTCGTCGAGGTCCCCCCGGTGGTAGAGGTGCGCCAGGTACGGGCCGAACGCCGCGTTGACCGGGGCGAGCACGAAGATGGCGACGGTGACCAGCCGGGTGGCGACGTTGTAGACGCCGATGTCCGGGTTGGCGAAGAAACCCAGCAGCAGGGTGTCGACCCAGATCAGCCCGGTCGACGACAGCGACGACACCCAGCTGACCGTGGAGAAGCGGAACAGCTCTCCCGGCCGGTGCACCGGGCGGGCCGGCGCAACCCGGCGGACCAGCCGGGCCAGCGCCAGCAGGGCGAGCAGGGCGGCCGACCAGCCGGCCACCACCAGCGCCCAGAACGCCCCGGTCAGCCCGGCCCCGGTGAGCAGGGCGAGCGCGGTGAGCAGCAGCCGGGTCCCCGGCTCGTAGAGCTGGCCGATGAAGGTGTACGGCCGCTGCGTCCGCCAGCCCCGGGTCGCCGCCAGCGCCGCCTCACAGACCGTCGAGGCGGGCAGGGTCAACGCGACCAGCCGCAGCCCGGTGACCAGCCCCGGGTCGTGCAGCCGGTCGGCGAGCCAGGGTGCGCCCCAGGCCAGCGCCCCGGCGAGGAGGACCGACGAGCCGGCCGAGACGGCCAGCCCCAACCGGACCGTGCCGCGCAACGCCGGGGCGTCGTCGTCGGCCAGGTGCACCGCCACGAACCGGGTCAGCCCGGCCCGGAACCCGGACAGCGACAGCAGCCCGGCCAGCGACAGCACCGCGTAGCACTGGGCGTACCGGCCGACCTCCCGGATGCCCAGCACCCGGGCCAGCAGCAGCATGATCAGGAAGACCGCCGCCTGGCTGAGCAGGGCGCCGAGCAGGTTGAGCCCGCCGCCACGGGCCATTCCCCGGACGTGCTTGTCGCCCTGCGCGGACGCGTGCGCCACCGCCACCTACCGGCGTCGGTGCTGCTCGGGCACCGTCGAGGTTACGACCGGCAGCACCACCGTGTCGTGGCCGCCGCGCCCCCCGCCGGGACGCGCCGGGGCGGCCCGGCCGACCCCCGGCAGGCGACCCGCCCGGCGG
>NZ_JBMDWU010000495.1:0-23178 GCF_048594385.1 Micromonospora sp.
CGGGCCGGGGCCCCCGCCCCCCCCCCCCCACCCCGCCCCCCCCCCGCCGGGGGGGGCCGCCCCCGCCGGCCCCCCGGACGGGGGCGCCACCGCGACCGTCGCGACGAGCACCAACCCCAGCAGTACGCGGACAGCGCGGACCATGGATGTCTCCCCCGTTCCGGGTGGATCAGTATCGGTAGTAGTGCGCGTCCTTGCGGCCACCCGAGGCGGTGGTGCCCTCGGCGGCGAAACCGATCCCGTCGACGCCGTTGTAGAACGTCTCGTACTGCCGGCTCGGGCCGATCACCTCGAAGGTTCCGGAGCTGGTGTTGAAGTGGCCGATGACCCAGAACAGGGTGCTCTCGCTGCCGGTCGGCACCGGCCCCCACCAGCAGTCGGCCCCCGGGTCGAGGACCGGGCCCAGCTGCACGGTGTGGTTGTTGAGGTCCACGTACTCGAGGTGCACCCGGTAGTTGCCCCACGGGCAGAGCTGCACCCACCCGTCGCGGATGGTGGAGGCCGCCGCGGGCGTGGTCGGCGCCACGACCAGGGCGACCGCGCCGACCGCGGCGACGGCCGAGGCCAGCAGCCGCCGTGATCCGAACAGCTTCGATGTCATGCCGGCGACGATAGGTCGCCGCACTGGACAGACAGTGAACCCGCGGTTCAGTGCGCCCCGGGCTGCGTCCGACGGGCACCGGCGGGCCAGAGGACCGAGATCGGGATGCCCCGACGCCGGGCCCGTTCGATGGTCCGGTCCGTCGACGCCGCGTGGCAACCCGGCTCGCCGTCCCAGACCGCCACCAGCCGCTGCACCCGTCGGACCAGTTCCCGGTTGGCGGCGACGAAGGCGGCGGTGCCCGACCGGTCGTGACCGGTGTGCACGACCGCCACCGCCCGGGCGAGCAACTCGTCGAAGCTGGCCCGCTGCCCGGGGGCGATGACCGCGTCCCGGTAGTCCCGGGCCGGCAGTATCACCTCGTACGTGCCGCCAAGCTGCAGGACCGTGCGCGCGAAGATCTGGTCCGTGCCGCCGGCCAGGCAGGTGACGCCACGTACCGGCCGGTCGCCGATCCGGTGCAGTTCGGCCCGGAGCGCGTCGGCGACAAGCACCTCCGTGTCGCGGGTCAGGTGAATGTGCCCGGTCACGCCGATGCGCTCCGGTCCGGCATCAGCCGACATCCGCCGGTCCTCTCCGCGGCGCGGGCACCCCGGGCACCAGCCGGATCAGTTCGAAGCCGCTGTCGGACAGCACCTCGGGCAGCGCCCGGATCTCCTCGCGGTTGCGTTCCTGGACCTCGGCGGGAAGTTCGTCCCACGGCCGCAGGGCGGGATGCCGCTGCTGGACGTCGTCGCGGGACTCGCCGTACGCCCAGCCGTCCCCCCGCCGTTCCCGGCACCACCGTTCGTGTTCGAGCCGGGCGAGCACCTCGATCCGGTCGTCGATGGCCTCCCCGGCGGAGACGTCACCGGTGCCGCCCCGCCGGGGTGCGACCACGCACCCGAGGTTCAGCAGCTTGGCGGCGATGTCCTGGACGTGGGCCCGGTTGGCCCGCCGCAGCGACTCGGGCAGTCGCGACCAGTCGACCATCGCCGGGGTGTCGCCGGGACGCAGGCCGGCTCGTCGCCGCGCGTCGAGGTAGCGCTCGTGGATCAGGCGGGCCAGCCGCTCGGTGAGGTCGTCGCCGATCAACCGGGCGTCGCAGGCCCGGGTCAGCACCGGATACAGCCGGAGCTTGCCGTGCACCTCGTCGAGCAGGTCATGACGGGAGTCACCGTGGAAGGCCGCCGCCAACGCCGCCTGCCGGTAGACCGGCACGAACACGCAGCTCTCGACGCCCTGCCAGAGCCCGGGCGAGTCCAGCACGAACTGCAAGCCGCTGCTCTCTTCCGGTGCGCAGACGTAGATCCGGTCGTATCGGCCGGAGCCCAGCCGGCCGAGCGCGACACCGTCGAGGTCCCCGTCGTAGGCGGTCAGCTCGCAGACGGCGCCCATGAACGGGTAGCGGGACGTCACGACCTCCCGTTCGGCGCTGGCGTCCGGGGCCACGAGGTCCACCCGCAGCGGTGGGAGGACAACGCCGGCAGGTGCCTGCGCCCGGCAGGCCCGCCAGTGCCGGGCGGTTTCGGTCAGCAGGGCGCGGCGGAAACCGCCGGTGCCGGCGATGAGCAGCCGGGTGGGTCGGTCGGCCGTGCCGGCCAGGGGGTGGTGCCGGTACAGCGCGCGGGCGGCGACGTCGTCGACGTGGAAGTAGTCCAGCCGCAGCCGGCTGGATCCGGCCGCGCCGAGCCGCCGCGCCTGCAGGGACAGGCACATCTCGGAGTCGTTGACCAGGACGTAGACCCGTGGTGGTTGCCGTCCGTCCCGGACGAGCCGGCTGGCGGTGTTGGCGATGGCGTGGTTGCGGTCGTCGTCGTCACCGCAGGCGTAGATGGTGTGCGCCCGGGGCAGACCCGCGCCGCGTAGCACCTCGGCGCTGGTCGGATCACCGATGACGCCGAGATACCCGCGGCGGCGGTACTCCAACGGACCGAACGGTACGCGCCGCACCACGACCACGCGTTCCCCGTCGGCGAAGAGCCGGTCGGCGAGCATGTGGGCGAACCGGGAGTCACCGCAGACGAGGACGTGGCCACGGGCCCGTCGGGCGCGCAGGCGGCGGCTCTCGGCGGCCAGCAGCAGCCGGCCGGCCTCGGCCACGGCGAGGAGAGTGAACAACGGTGCGGCGAACCGGGCGACCTGCAACTGCCACGGGTAGGGGCCGGGGTCCTGGAACGGCTCGGCACCGAACACGAAGAGTTGCAGATCGTAGTAGAGCACGTCGAACCGGTCGTGCACGGTGTCCGGTCGGGTCGCAAGCAGGATCTCGAAGCCGACGTAGCCGAGAACAAGCGCCGCCAGTCCGATGATCCCGAACAGTCCTCGCAGCCACCAGCCAGCCCGGCGGGGCGAGCCGACGACCGGGTCCGTCATGGGCCCATGGTATTTGACGGGGTCGATCAGAAGCCGTCGCGAAGCGCCGCGCGCGGGCCGGTCACAGGAAGTCGTCGGGCCTGGTGCCGGGCAGGGTGGCCAGCAGTTGGCCGGCCAGCCGCCGGGTGCTGTCGTCCTCCCCCCGGTGGGTGAGCCGCACCAGCAGCTCCCGGGTCCGTGGATCCCCCCAGTGGTGCCGGGTCAACGAGAGCAGCGCGGTCCGGCGGATCTCCCAGTCGTCGTCGTCCACCAGGCTCAGCAGCAGTTCCGGCACCTCCGCCCGGCCGGCCAGGTTCGCACCCAGCTGTTCGGCCGCCCGACGCCGGACCTCCAGGGACGCGTCGTCGCGGACCAGACCGATCAGCAGCACCTGCACCTCGGGATCGGTGCCGCAGTGCTCGCCGAGCGCGGCGGCGACCCGCGCGCGGCTCGCCGGGTCCCGGTCCGCCAGCCGACGCATGAGCCGCAGCGTCACCGCCATGGACGTCGGGCTCTGCCCGGTCAGGCAGCACACCGCCGCGTCGAACACGGCCGGGTCGGTGTCCAGGTCGACGCACTCCAACAGCACGTCGGTCACCGTGTCGGAGCCGCCGTACCGGCCGAGCGTCTGCACGGCGGCCAACCGGATGCCGGCGTAGCTGTCCCGCCGCGCCCGCCGGCACAGCGTCTCCAGCAGGTCGTTGGAGCCGTCGTGCAGGGCGAGCGCCTCGGCCGCCGCGCGGAGCACGGTCGGATCGGGATCTCTGCTGACCTGCTCGGTCAGGCACTCCCGCACCGTCGGCTCGGGCGGGTCGGCGAGGGCCGCCAGGCTCCGGGTGACCCGCAACCGGACGAGCGCGTCCCGCTCCTCGGAGGCCCGGCCGATCAGCAGGGTACGGGTGGCGTGGCCGATCGGCAGCCGCCCGGTGAGCAGGTCGACGGCGGCCAGCCGGACTCTCGCCGTCGGGTCGAGTCGGGCGCTTGCCATCAGCAGTTCCCCGGTGCGCTGGTCCGGGTACGCGTCGACCAGGGCGCGCACCGCCGCGAGGCGTACCGTCGCGTCGTCGTCCTCCCGGGCCGCCGTCGCCACCACGGTCCACCCGGTCTCCTCGGCCCGGTCCCGGTCGATCAGCGCGGTCACGGCGGCAGCCCGCACGGACGGCTCCTCGTCCTGTTCGATCAGTTCGACCAGCCGGGACCGGCACCGTCCCTGCGGATCGGGTCCGGCGGCCAGCAGCCGCACCGCCGCCGTGCGCAGCCGCGCGGAGCTGTCCGAGCCGACCAGCTTCAGCAGCAGGTCCATGTCCTCCGGGCCCGGTGGACCCGGCAGCAGGGTGGTCAGCAGGCAGCGTCGTACCTCGTCCGGGGCATCGCCGTCCACCCGTAGCAGCGCGGCGGCGCGGGCCGACCCGGCCTGCCCGGGCAGGGCCAGCAGGCCCTCCAGTGCCCGCTGCGCCACCCCCGGGTCGGGGTCGGTGTCGAGCAGCCGCCGCAGCGTCCCGGCGGCCTCCGGCACCTCGGTCAGGCGCGCGGTGAGCACCCCGACGGCGGCCCGGCGTACCGGGACGTCGGGATCCGTGGTGGCCCGGACCACCATCCGGCGGACGTCGTCGGACAGTGCGGTGCGACCGCCGAGGGACTGTACGACCAGCGCGCGCACCGCGAGGTCGGCGGAGTCGACGAGTCCACGCAGCACGTCCGGCAGGTCGGGGTCGGCGCCGAAGTGGGTGACCAGCGCCCGCACCGCGGCCTGACGGACCGCGGTGGAAACCTCGGCGCGGGCCTGGGCGAGCAGGAGGTCCCGGTACCGTCGACGACCGGTGGGGTCCATCCGGGCGGCGGCCTCGGCGAGCCCGGCGACCAGGGTGAGGTGGGCGTGCCGCTCGCTGCCCTGCCCGAACTCCAGAAGCAGGAGGTCCTCAAGCCGTTCGTCGGCGGTGGAGAGCGCGGCGGCGATCCGGGTGGCGAACGCGGAGCCGGTGCGCCAACTGGTACGTATCCCACGGCGGCGGTACCAGTGCAGGAAGGTCGTCCGGCCGGGCCAGTCCGGCCCCAGCGCCCGGATCGAGGAGAGCAGCTCGTGCTCGGTGAGGTCGACCAGTTGGGGGTCGTCGGCGGAGATGCCGTGCTCGATCAGCAGCACGACCTGGCGCAGGACGGTCTCGCCCGCCTCCGCCAGGTCCGCGGGTTGCGGGGCCTCCGCCACGCACTGCGCGGCGAGCACCAGGTTCCAGGGCGGACCGGTCAGGTTCAGCGGCGGCCAGGGGCGGGTTCCCTCGGTGGCGAGCCGGACGATCAGGTCGTTGGCGGTCGGGACGGGCAGTGCGCCGGCCACCAGCCGGAGCACCTCCCGCCAGGACGGATCGGCCCAGTGGTCGCGGAACAGCGAACGCAACCGGTCGGGGCCCCAGGAGCCCGGATCATGCTCAATTCCGTCCACGATCTCCTCGGCGCAGAAGAACTCCAGGAACGCCCGGTGCACGAACCCGAACAGCCGCAGGCCGTAGCGCTCCAGGATGAAACTCCGCTCGCGCAATTTGCCGATCATCGAGTAGGCCATGGCGAGTGCCCGCTCGTTGCCGAAACTGTAGAACGCGACGAGGTGGTCCCGGAAGATGAGTGCCAGTTCGTCGGATTCGATGCAGTTCCCCGCCAGCCCGGACTCCCGGAACTGCATGCGGAATGCCAGCTGGCGCAGCAGCCGGTGCTTTGCCTTCAGATCCAGCACCGGCGCCTCGCCGTGGCTCTCCCGCAATTGTTTGGTGACGTCCCACTCGGAGATCAGGACGTCGGTGACGTGTGCGTACAGTCGTCGTCTGTTGCGGGGCAGCGGGTGGCCCCGGCCGACGATGGCCATGAGGATCAGCAGCAGTGGGTTGCCGGCGATCTCGTGCATCGCCCGGGAGTTGCGCACCACGTCGAGTAGCTGTCGCCGCTGCCGTTCCGCCTCCGCTTCGGTGGGCATCACGTAGCGGCACCAGTTGCCGAGGAAGCGGGCGATCTGCCCGTCGTCGAGATCCTCGATCGTGAAATGGTCGAACCCGGCGTTGGCGAAGGGCGGCCGCAGGTGTCCCGCCGCCCGGGAGGTGACCACCGTCAGCACCCCCGGGTACTCGTTGGCGAAGGTGGCGATCTGCGCGGCCACCTCCTCCCGCTGCGCGGGGTCGACCACCTCGTCGAGGCCGTCGAACAGGAACAACGCCCGGCCACCCCGGCGCAGATACGCCTCCAGCACCCCCCGGTCCAGTCCGGGCAGGCCCATCTGCTGGCTGTGGCCCACGTAGTCCAGCAGGCCGTCGCACCGCCCGTCTCCCCGGTGCGTGGCGTACGACCGCAGTTCGATCAGCACGGGCAGGTGGCCGTCCAGCGCCGCCAGCCGGGGCTCGGCGCAGACCCCGGCCAGCACCAGCGCCAGATAGCGGGCGACCGCGGACTTTCCGGATCCGGCGTCGCCCAGCAGCACGATCATCCGCCGGGCGGGGTCGCACACCACGTCGAACAACATCGACGCGTCCTTGGCCGCGTACTCCTCCCGCAGCCGCTCCACCTCCTCCGGGTCCACCACCCCGGGCAGCCCCGCGTCGTCACCGTCCGGCGTGGCCCCGGTCGTGCGCCACCAAGCCAGCGGCATCTCCGGGCGGGCTTCCTCGTGCACGCGGGGCTCCACGAACACCTTCGGCAGCCCGACGGTCAGGTAACCGATGGTGGGACGGGGTGAGACGGCGTTCACCGGGACCGCCTCGTACATCAGGGCCAGGTTCCGGTGGTAGCGGGCCCGCATCTCCTCCGGCAGGTGGGTGCCCGGATCGGCCGGGCCGCGGACCGGGGACCGGCCGCTGAGCACGTCGGCCAGCGCCGCCGTCACCTTGGCCGTCAGATCGTCCACGCTGGAGAAGAAGTCACACAGGTGGTGCTCCTGGAGTTCCCGGCGCAGTTCGACGATCCGGTCACCGTCGTCGCCCCGGTCCATCATGTGGCCCGGCCAGTGCGCGTCCTCGGCGAGCAGGAAGACCAGGCACGGCTTTCCGGCCGCGAGCGCGGCGCGGTATTCCAGCTCGGTGATGGACGACGTGTGGCCGGGCGGCCGGAATCCGTACCGCCAGGCGAAGAGCCCGAGGTAGAGGTCACAGTCCCGGACGTCACTCAGGCAGCGCTCCAGCGGTGGCTGGACGTCGGCGCCGTACGCCTCCATGGCGACGTCCTCGATCTTCAGCCGACGGGCCACGGCGTGTACGGCCAAGCGGTATTTCAGCAGGTCCTTTTGGGTGGCTGAAACGTATACCTTCATGAACGGCGAACTCCGGGGGGAGACTGGTGACCGTTGCTTTGAAAGTACCAGCCGTCGTCACCTGCTCATGTTCGACAGATCCTAGATGCGCGTTGCTGCGCGTGGGATTCCCGCAGAGGGGCCTATGATGTCGACAGCACGGATTCAGGTCCGAGCGGGCCGAATCTCACTTCCCCGAGGTTTCCTTTCGTCCGGCCCGCATCCGGGTCGGTACGGATCACGGCGGCGCACGTCAATCACCAGGGACGCATTCCGCGAGCCGGCGCGGACGGATGCGGTGATGCGGAGGAAGTCATGCTCACACTCGGTGAGGTGCACACCAACCTGCTGCAGCACAGCACCGCGCTGGCCCAGGAGCAGAGTTCCGAGGTGCTGCACCTGGTCGAGGGCGAGACGGTGCTGACCTCCCGCCGTCCATCGCTCTACGCGGTCTCCCCCGACGTCCGTACCGGGGTGGACTGCTGGCTGCCCAGTGCCCGACGCCGTCAGCTACGCGGGGTCGGTGCGGTGGTCAGCCGGGCGATCGTCACCGGCGGCCGGATCGTGCAGGCGTCCTCGGTCATCCGGGTGACGGGCGGCCAACGACGCCGGCCGTGGTCGCACTACCTGGCCAACCCGGGCGTCCTGGAGACGGTCGGCAAACTGGACGCCGTGGATCTGACCGCGGGATTCCTGCGCGGCGACGACGCCGACGTGCTGAACATGGAGGCGATCACCGGCCGGGTCCTCGACGGTGTGCAGACGTCCGACCTGCTGGACCGGCGTCCGCCGCTGCGCGCGGCGCGTACCCGGCTGCGCTGGGCCGCGCAGGTCTCGCCACGGCCGGAGCGGGAGGTCTCGGCGGTGGTCACCGTGGACTCCCCCACCCTGCGTACGGTCGAACTGGTGCTGGATCCCCAGGACGTGCCGGACGCCGTGGCCGGCCTCTGCGAGGACCTCGCCCTGCACGACTGGCTGTTGACCACGCTGTCCTCCCTCGTGGAGGCCGCCGTCGCCCGCTCCGCCTCCGGTCAGGAACACGTCGAGCGGCTGCGGCCGGTGCTGGAGCACCTGCTGCACCTGTGGCTGCCCGGTGCCCGGGTCAGCCCCCGGCTGCGGCCGATCTGGGACCGGCTCGAACAGGTGCCGGGGTTCAGCCGGCAGTGGAACGCGTCGGTGACCTGGATCCGGGACCAGATCGCCGTGGCCAACCTGACCCTGCTGCGTGACCTGGCCGGCCAGCCGTGCGGCAGGGCCGTGACCGCTCACCCGCCGATGAACACGTAACTCAACCGGTCGACAAGTTCGTCGGGCAACCGCAGGCCCTCGCCGCCCGCCCGGCTGGTGATCTGCTGCGCGACCGCCGGGGGCACCGCGACCTGGCCGAGAACCGTCCGCACCGCCAACTCCACCGGCAGGTACTGGGTGTCCATCAGCGTCAGCGTGCGGTACGCGCAGAACGGCGCGGCGGCCGGATTCAGCTGGACGACGGCGGGTAGCGCATCCCACGAGTCGGGCAGCTCGCCGGTGAGCCGGTGCGGCTGCATCAGCACCTCGCCGCGACGACGCAACACGCCCAGCCGGGCCATCTGCCAGACCGAGGCGAGCAGGGCACAGGCCCACACCCGGCGGCTCGGCTCCCCGGACCACAGCTCGACGTCGACGAAGATGGAGTGCCGGGGGTCACCTGACTGCACCGGCGGGGACCACGGCCGGGGCAGCGTCATCGCCGGCGCGTCGACGTGACCGGGTGAGCGCATCCCGTTGGACAGCCAGCCCGACTCGCTCAGCGGGGGGCGGCTACCGGTGGTGTTCCGGGGTGGCTCCACCACCAGGGCGTCGACGACCATCTGGGCCAGCTCGACGCCGTCGTGGCGGGCGAAGCTGGACTCCCGTGCGACGTAGTCGAGCACCAGCCCCTGCGCCGCCGCCGCGCTCTGCACCTGCCCGATCACCTCGCGCGGGGTGCCGAACCGGTGGAAGTAGTCGTCCACCATGAAGCAGGTGCTGATCCGGGGCTGGCGGCCCCCCGCCAGCCCCCGGCTCGCCAGCCCCGGGATGATCGCCGACCACTCGGCGATCCGCGCGAACCTGTCCCGCAGCTCCTGACATCCCGCGCCGAAGTCCTCGGCGTAGAAGTGCCCCAACTCCACCGACAGGTGCGCGTACGCCACGCTCTCCGTACGGGCCACCGCAGCCGCCTCCTGGAATTTCACGTCCACGTCGATCACACGGCTTCCCACGCGGTCTCGTCGAACAGCTTCGCGGTCAGGTCCACGAAGGCGTCCACCGTCCTCATATTCGCGATCTTGGTCTGCACGTCGTGGTCCGAGATGAGCTGCTCGCGCCACTGCAACAGCGGGTCGAGCGGCACCGAGCCGAGCCGGGTGGTACGGCCGACCCCCTTACGTCGGGCCAGCTCCGACAGCTCGTCGTCGCACTTCCGCAGGAACGCCTGTTGGGCGAGGTCGAGATGGCCCACCTCCCTGCCCCGGGCGTCGATCACCGCGGTTCGGACGAACCGCAGGGACTCCCGCAGCCGTTCCGGCTCATGGCCGTACTCCCCGCCCACGGCCAGGATCCCGCCTGCCTCGAAGGCGAGGTCCGCCGCCGCCGTGACGTGTTGCGGGGTCCACCGGTGAAAGACCAGCCAGCGGGCGGCGACCTTGCACAGGGAGGGGGTGGCGGTCGCGGCCAGGGCGATGTGACTGGCGTACGACCGGCCGGCGCTGAGGTCCACCAGGGTCAGGTCGAACTCCTCCTCCAGGCGGAGGAAGAGGTCGACGCAGCGCTTGGCGATGTCGCTGGTGAAGCCGAACTCACTGCCGTTGCGCTGGCCGGGCAGGAGCACCAGGGACCCCGATCCGACGGGCCGCTGGCGCAGACTGGCGCGCTCGGAGGTGCCCCAGACGTCCAGCCGCTCGGGCGAGGGAATCTGCCCAAGCAGGTACCGGTGCAGACCGCCGCGGCTGGGCCCCGAGCCCTCCACCCCGTTGACGGCCTGCGGGATCTGGAACGTGATCCCCGCGGTCGGCGAGCCGAAGTCGTAGTCCAGGTAGCAGGTCGACTTGCCGGCCAGCGCGCTGCGGTAGGCGATGTTCGCCGCGGTCACCGACCGACCGGTGCCACCCTTGTGTGACGTGACGAAGACCAGCATCAGATCCCCTCGCCGGCCTTCTGCTGACCGGTGGTGACGTCGTTGATCTGCAGCAACACCGTGTTCGCCAGGGCGGCCGCCGTGCCCGGACGCTCGTCCACCAGCAGTTGGGCCCGACGCAGGCTGGACCGGATGCTGCGCATGTTGCGTTGCATCGCCACCCCGGAGAACGTGCCGCGCATCATCTCCCGGTCGAACAGGTACTCGGCCTCGTCGACGAGATCCTGGGCGTACGCCGCGAGCCCGCCGGCCCGGGGGAAGGGCCGTTCCGAGAGCAGCTGACTGGCGTTGACCATCGCGTGCACCGCCCGCTCGGTCAGGTACCAGGAGGGCGCCTCGGGCATCGGCGCCAGCCCCGGGAACGCGCCGCCGGCGTGGTCCCACAGCCCCCGGTGCCGGCCGTCCGGGATACGCCGCTGCAGCAGGTGGTCCCACACCTCGTCCGCCAACTCGAGCAGTTCGCTGCGCCGTCGGGCGTTGT
The DNA here is from genome assembly GCF_048594385.1 of Micromonospora sp. Classification (NCBI taxonomy): domain Bacteria; kingdom Bacillati; phylum Actinomycetota; class Actinomycetes; order Micromonosporales; family Micromonosporaceae; genus Micromonospora; species Micromonospora sp. The sequence goes on from NZ_JBMDWU010000495.1 coordinate 10,841, forward strand.
TGAGCAGGCCGGCGACGGTTATCGCCCGCTGGAGCAGCACCGTGGAGAACTCGTTGACGTTCCACGTCATGATCGGCTTCGACTCACGGTCGTTGAGGATCACCTGCTTGCCGGGCGCGTGCACCAGCAGAGCCTGCTCACCGGGGGACGCGCGGCGGGTGATCCGCGCCCGCTGCGCCAACTCCACCAGCACCGAGGCGATCCGGCCGAGTTCCTCGTCGCCGCCGCGCCCCACGGCGAGCAGGCCCTTGACCGCCAACGACGTCGTCTGCAGCGTGTAGTAGTCGGTCCGGTCGCCGTCGGTCGTCCGCCACGGGATGTCCTCGATCGGCCAGCGTCGCCGGTTGCCGAAGGTCGCCACCGTCGCCCAGTAGGTCCGGGTCAGCTCCCAGCGCAGTTGCAGCGCCCGGGACAGCCGCTGCTGTTCCTCGTTGAGCAGGCCGAGCAGGCGGGTGCGTTCGGAGTTCAGGTCCTCGATGGCGTCCATCGCGATGACCGTGAAGTAGAGGTAGGGGGCGTTCTCCGCGGACCCGGGGCGCTGCCGGCCGATCGGTTCGGTGGTCGGGACCTCCTCGGCTCCGGCGATGGTCCCCCAGGACCAGCCGCACTCGAAGAGCATCTCGCTGTTGTCGAGGTCTTCGGTCACCCGGCCCGACCCGAGGAGCACGCTGCGCAGGCTGGCCATCGTGTCCCGCAACTGTTCGCGCAACGCGTCCACGACTTCCCGGCGCGGCAACTCGTCCTGGTTGACCATGTCGCACAGCCGACGGCCGTACGGGTCGGTGGGGGTGAAGACGGAGGTGCTGAAGCTGCGGAGCAGACCGACCATGGCCGCGGTCAGCCGCACGTTGGCCATCGCCTCCAACTCGTCCAACTGGGCGAGGAGATCACGCCGTTGGGTGGCCTTCCGGTAGACCTTGACGAAACCGATCGTCGCCAGCGTGAGCGTGACGGATACCGCGAAGGAGTCGACGATGTCCCGCGAGTACTGCTCCTCGGTGAGCGGCGGCCCGCCCTCCGTCGGGGTGAGGTAGCTGCCACCGGCGAAGATCGGCGTGCCGGCCTCGTCGGTGTAGCGGCGGAAATAGTCGATCATCACGCCGACCAGCTGACGAGGGATCCTGATCGCGTCGCCGAGCGAGCCGAGTGCCTCGACCACGTCGTCGTCGACCCGGTCCGGATCGTCGAGCGACAGCACGGAAACCTTGGCCGCGGGGAGCAGCAGGGTGAGCAACTGCTCCGCGTCACTGATCGAGTTGCTGCCGCTCCGGCCGCCCCAGCGCCATTCACCATTGTCCCAACAACTGCGCACCGTGGCCCGCCAGATGTCGAGGATCTCCTGGCGCGGCTGTATCCGCATGATCCACCGCCGTCTGTTGTTGTAGTCGCCGACTCGAAACCGCTGATGTTGCCGTACGCGCGAGGATCCACGGGGGCCGACAATGACGTGCACCGTCATGGTAGCGGGCCGGTCGACCACCGTCCGAATCGCTTTGTCGGCGGGGTGTCGGCAAGCCGACCATCGGGTGTGGACCAGGCCCGACTGCCGCCGTCGACGGCGCCGTTCAGGCTCCGGCGTCGGAGCTATCCGCGGGTACGACCCGTGGTCAGCAACATACTCACGTAACCGTCGCGCAACGGCGGTCGGGGGCGTTCCTCGTGGACGTCAAGTTCGTACGCGCCCGCGGCGATACCGGCAACGACCTCGGCACGGGCCAGTGACACCGCCGGAAACGACCGTCGACCGACGTGGTAGCCGGCGGAGCCGAGCATGACCGCCAGGGCAAAGGGTGACCCGGGCCGCAACGCACGGAGGAACCGGGCGATCGCCCGTTCGGCCTCCGAGCGATGAGCCGAGATGGAACACGCCACGAAGAACATCGTTCCGGCGTCCCAGGCGTGCACCGGCAGGTTGAAGACACTGGTCCGCGATACCCGGGCCACCCGCGCCAGACGCCGCCGCGGATCGGTCAGGGCAGCGTACGCCGGGTGCTCCGCACACACCTGCCAGTACGGATCCCACATCGGGTCGTAGGAGTCGACCTGCTGACGCAGCCAACACACATTCGATGTCGACCATTCACATAGATCGATAGTTTGAGCGAACGGCAGGAGCGCCAGCGTCGGATAGAGATTCGCTCCCGACCCCACGTCGACACAGCGCGCCCCGGAAAGTTCAACCCCGGCGAAGAAGTCCCTGGTCCGGCGGAGGAATTCCTGATCATCGGCCCGCAGGTCCGCGTAGTTGTGTCGGACATACGTCTGTGGGTCGAACCCGTCCCACTGGACCTCGGCATTGACCGGTCCCGGTGCCTGAATCGGCAGGGGCGACGTCGAGGAGTCGCCACCACCGGCCGCCGGGGTCAATGCCATGACCGCACCTCCATCGATGTCGGCGGACGACCTTCGGTGAGGTCTCGGACGCGCTCGGTGCACCGCCCTTTGTGTATCGGAAGTGCTGCCGGCCCGCAAGGGTCGCTCTTTCACCGCGCCCGACAACAACCACCCGACGCTGACCAATCCGTGAGTCACGGGCGACACGTAGCTGGTACGCACGTCGCGAATCCGCCACGCCCTCGACGGTGTGCCGCTGGGTAGCTGTCCGCCCGGACGCGGGGGTTCCCCCGGTAAGCAGGCGGGGCCGGGGCGGCGGGTGAATATACCCTCCCAGCGCCCTTTCGACCTGCCGGCGTTGACGAATCGCCGCCGATGCCTGTCTCCGGAAACGGCACGGACAGGGTTTTCCCCCACAGCCGTCGAGTCAGCCGGGGCCGGCCAAGCCCGATCGGGTCGGCCACCGATCGAAACGGCCGCGCCGGACCACTTGGACCTGAATCGCTGATGTCATCAGCTCGAAAGGATGCGCACCCACCATCCCGGCCTCCGTCCGGGCCGGAGGGCGTCCGCGCCGCGCCCGGCCGGGGAGCGCAGGGGAAGCGGTGGTCAGGAGCAACATCGGCTAGCAGAAGTCCCCTGGTCGGGCACCGCCCGAGTCGCCCGGCGGAATCGCTGCTGAGGGATTTCTATCCGAGACTGAGATCGTGCTGCTCCAGTGCGTGCTGAATGATTCCGAGCGCCTTCGGTCCCACCCCGTGCAGCACGGACAGCTCGGCGCGTGACACGCCCACGAGGTCACGCAGCGTCGGATAGCCCGCTTGGGTCAGGGCGCGCACAGCCGGCGCACCGATCTTCGGCAGAGCATCGAGATCGGTAATCACGCTGTCGACCCTACGCGACCGCAGCCAACTACCTGTTCATCGCCCGACAGCAGAAAGGCCACCTCCCGAACCCGGGAAGCGGCCTCTGACCTGCGGTACTGAGAGTGGGCGATGCTGGTATCGAACCAGCGACCTCTTCGGTGAGAACGAAGCGCTCTCCCACTGAGCTAATCGCCCTCAGCGCCGTTGACTCTACCCGATCGTGCGGCGGAGCCAAAAACCCGGGGTGCCGGTCAGGTCGTGGCGAGGTGGTGCAGCAGTTGGGCGACCAGGTCGATGCCGAGGCTGTACTTGAGCGAGAGCCAGAGCACCACGGCGACGAAGACCAGGCCGACGGAGCCGAGCAGGAGCCGTACGGGCAGGGAGCGGGTGGTGGCCCACCGGGTCCAGGCGTGGACGTGGCGGCGGGTGAAGCCGAGCAGCCGGCGGGCCCAGTGGAACTCGACGGCCCAGATGGCGAGGCCGGCGATGACGATCAGCCAGCCGGGACCGGGCAGCGGGATCAGGGCGATGCCGACGGTCACCACGATCGCCCCGGCGACGGCGATGAATATCTTGAGGGCTACGCGGCCGGTGGGGTTGGCCCGGATCAGGTCGAGGGTGGTGCGCAGCCGCCACCGCCAGCCGGTGGGGCGGGCGGCGAGGGCGGTCCGACCGGATCGACCCCCGCCACCGCGGGCACGTCCGTTGACCGGTCGGGCCCGGCCGCGGGAGTTGCGGGCGGTGCCAGCGACGCGACCGGCACGTCCGGCGTCGGAGGTCGCCCGACCGTCTCGGTCCGGTGGCTTGATCGGCACCCTGTCACCCCGCCTTTTGGCTGCCCGGGCCCCTACTTTCGGTGACTCGGCCCCACTCACCGCATCCATTGAGGAACGCTTCGCGGCCATTTCACCCCCCAGTGTCGTCCCGGCCCGTCACTTGCGCAGACCACTGGACGTTACCGGAGTAAGTCGACGACTGAACCACCCGACTTCGGACGGGCTCCCGACTGGGCAGAACCGGAAATCCTACAAGAATTCTCACATTCTCGCGGCGATTCGGACCCCCTTCCCACCACTGGGTGAAGTCAGCGTATGGCGGAGCGTAGCCAGCAGTAGCACCTGAGTATGGGAAAAGCGGGACACGCGCGTTCCGCAGCGGTGCCGGGGGGAGAACGTCCATGAGTGTCATCCGACCGACGACCGTAGAGGTCGAGACGTCGCTAAGGCTCGTCGCGCCTGACGCCACCGCCTTGCCGGTGCGTGCCAGCCTGCGTTACGACCCTGCTGACCCGTATGCGGTCCATGTCCTGTTCCATGCCGAATCGGCCGGCGGCGAGGCGGTGAGCTGGTCGTTCGCCCGCGAACTGCTGGTGACCGGCCTCGACGAGCCGGCGGGCATCGGCGACGTGCGGGTCTGGCCCTGGGCCACCCCGCGCGGCGACTTCGTCGCGCTGGCCCTGTCGTCGCCGGACGGCAACGCCCTGTTCGAGGTCCCGCGCAGCGTGCTGGTGCGCTTCCTGCGCCGGACCTACGTCGTCGTCCCGCGCGGCCGGGAGGCCGAGCACCTGGACGTCGACACGGCGGTGACCCGGCTGCTCGCCGGTCGCTGACCAGTCTGCCCCGGAGCCGCGCGGATCTGCCGAGTCCGCGCGGCTCCGGCCGTCCACCGCCCGGGTACGCGCCACGCCGCCCGGTCACACCACCGCCCGTCGGGCCCGCCGGTCAGCCGTGCGTGGTGATGCCCCCGTCCACCGGGATCACCGCGCCGGTCAGGTACGCCCCGGCCCGCGACGCCAGGAAGATCGCCGCGCCGGCCATGTCGTCGGGGCGGCCGATCCGGCCGAGCGGCACCTGCTGCGTGATCGCCGCCCGGGTCGCGGGGTCGTCCAGGGCGAAGGCCATCATCTTGCTCTCGAACGGGCCGGGGGCGATCGCGTTGACCGTGATCCGCTCGGCGGCGAGCTGGTGGGCGAGGCTACGGGTGAGCATGTGCACGGCGGCCTTGGTGGCCGAGTACGCGTACACCTCCATCGTCGGCACCCGGAGCCCGTCGATCGAACCGATGTTGATCACACGGGCCGGGTCGTCGTCGCCGGCCGCCGCCCGTAGGGCCGGCAGCAGCGCGGTGGTGAGCCGGAAGACCGCCTTCACATTGACCGCCCAGAGCTTGTCGAACGCGCTGCCCGGATACGACTCCAGCGGCGCGCCCCAGGTCGCCCCCGCGTTGTTGACCAGCACGTCGAGCCGGTCGTACCGCTCGCGCACGGCGGCGGCGAGAGCCTCGGCGCCCGCGTCGTCGCCGAGGTCGGCGGGGATCGCCTCGCACCGCCCCTCGGCCGACAACTCCTTGACCACCGCCTCGCACACGTCGGCCTTGCGCGACGAGATGACGACCGTGGCCCCGGCCCGGACGAAGCCCCGGGCGATCATCAGCCCGATCCCCCGGGAGCCGCCGGTGACCAGAACCGTCTTGCCGTCGACCGAGAACAGATCCGTCATGAGCACCCCATCGCACGTCGCGGTCCTTACCGATCGGTAACGTAGCCCGGCCCCGGCAGCCGGACAACCCCGGCGGGACACCCCTCCACCGCAAGCGCGACAGAGTCCCGTCGCCGGGATGCGACCTCGGCCGTCCCCGGTTACGGTCGACGACGATGGTCCCTTCCGGTCAGCTCTCCCCGGCAACCCGTCCCGACCTGCCCCGCCCCGAGATCGACGTCCTGGAGCTGGGCGACCTCGTCCCCGGCACGGGCGCGCCCCGGCCGGTCCTGCTCGACCACGATCTGCTCGCCCTGGTCACCGGCGGGCACGGCTTCGTCGAGCTGGACTTCCGCGCGCTGCCCTGCCGCCCCGGCACCCTGCTGCGGGCCGTCCCCGGCCAGGTGCTGCGTTGCCCCGCGCGGCTCGACGCGGTCGTGCTCCGCTGGCACGCCGACGCGCTGCGCGGCCTGGACGTCGACCCCGCCGCCGTGCCGCAGCACCACCAGCTCACCGGCCCGGACGAGGACGCCGTCATCAACGAGGTCTCCCAGCTCGTGGTGGACCACCGCCGGCACCGCGCCGACCCGGCCGCGCACGCCCTGCTGCGGCACCAGCTCGCGGTGCTGCTGATCCGGCTCGCCCTGCTGCCCGGCGTCCGCAACTCGGGCGCGACGCCCGAGGACACCGACCCGCAGCGGACCGAGCGGGCCACGTTCCGCCGGTTCTGCCGGGAGGTGGAGGCGGGGTACCCGCACACCAGGCGGGTGGAGGACTATGCGGCCCGGCTGGGTTGCTCGGTGCGTACCCTGACCCGGGCCTGTCTGGCGGTGACCGGGCGCAGCGCCAAACAGGTGGTCGACGAGCGGGTCGCGCTCCAGGCCCGTCGGCTGCTCGCCGCAACCGACGAGCCGGTGGCCCGGATCGGTCGGCAGCTCGGCTTCCCCGAGCCGACGAACTTCGGCCGGTTCTTCACCCGCGAGGTGGGGGTGAGTCCGGGCGCGTTCCGGGCCGCCCGGGACCGCCCGTCGGCGCGGATAGTCCGACCACGGCGACCCGCTGACCCCGCTGACCCCGTCGGACGGGCATGATGGCATGGTGCAGATCTCCGCGCGCGGCGACTATGCGGTTCGAGCGGCCCTGAGCCTGGCCACCGCCTACCCCTCCCTGCTCTCCACCCAGGCGATCGCCAGCGAGCAGGACATGCCGCGCAAGTTTCTCGAAGCGGTCCTGGCTGACCTGCGTCGGGCCGGCGTGGTCCGCGCGCAGCGCGGCGCCGAGGGCGGTTACACCCTGGCCCGACCACCGCGCGAGGTCACCGTCGGGGCGATCCTGCGCGCCGTCGAGGGCCCGTTGGCCGGGGTACGCGGGCTGCGTCCCGAGGAGACCCGGTACGAGGGCTCGGCGGAGAACCTCCCCCGGCTCTGGGTGGCGGTGCGTGCCGCCGTCCGGCAGGTGCTCGACGAGGTGACTCTCGCCGAGGTGGTCAGCGGGCGGCTCCCGACGCACGTCCGCAAGCTGACCACCCTGCCCGACGCGTGGGAGCCGCGCTGACGGTCGCGCCACCGGTTCGGCACGCCAGAATCGTTCCGCCGTGGTCGACACCGTCCAGCCTGGACCGGAGCAGGTTTCGGTTTTCGTGGATGCGGGCATCTAGCGGGCCGAGACGGCAACGATGACAGGGAACGCGAAGGGAGCGCCACGATGGGTCTGATGTTCCGTAAGCGCAAGAAGTACGGGCCGATCATCCTGAACTTCACCGAGAACGGCTTCTCGTCGTGGAGCATCAAGATCGGTCGCTGGTCGTGGAACTCCCGGGCCAAGGCGCACCGCGTCGACCTGCCGGGCCCGCTGTCCTGGAAGCAGGACAAGTCCCGGGCGTGACGCCCTTGCGTCGAACGGGGTGCCGGTGGTCCACCGGCACCCCGTTCGGCGTCCACGCCCCGGCCCGCCGCCGGCCGGGTTCGGCGTTCCCCGGATCGGGGCAGTCCCGACGGCGCAGAATCGCCGCATGGCGAGCGACGACGGAAACTGGGCGCGGGTGCGGCGGCATACCCTGGCGGCCTGCGTCCTGCTGGTGGTCAGCTATTTCCTGATTCCGTTGGAGCCCGATCCGAACGGACTGCGGCTGACCCTGCGCGCGGTCGGCACCCTGCTGTTGATCAGCGTGGTCACCGTCCTGGTCACCCGTCAGGTGGGCCGCCAGCTCGGGAGCCGCGCCCCGGTCGGCGGGGACGAGGTCCGCTCGTTGAGCCGGCTGGTGGTGGCGCTGGTCGCGGGGCTGCTCGCGTTCGCGGTCGCCGACTACGTGGTGGCCGGCAGCGGACCGGGGCAGTTCTCCGGGCTGCGCACCCGGTTGGACGCGCTCTACTTCGCCCTGACCACCCTCACCACGGTCGGCTACGGGGACGTGCACGCCCAGGGGCAGCTCGCCAAGGCGATCGTCTGCGTGCAGATGGTGTTCAGCATCGGGGTGATCGCCACCGGGGCGTCCATCGTGGTCAGGCAGTTGACCGGGCGGCCGGGGCGGGGCCCGCGCTGATCAGCACGTCCCCGCCGAGCCGCCCGTGCTCCGGGTCCCGGGTGACCAAGCCGGCGTCCAGCAGCTCGGCCAGCGCCCGCCCGGCGTCCCCGGCCCGGTAGGCGGTCGCGGTCAGCGCGTGCCGACGCAGCTCCGTCACCGTACGCGGGCCGTGGCGGGTCAGCTCGGCGAGCAGTTCGTCGCGCAGCGGTCCGGTCACCGGGTCCGCCCCCACGTCGAGCAGGCCACCGGCCGGGTCCCGGTAGCGGACGGCGATGCTGTCGGCTCCGCCGGCGTCGGTGGCCCAGAGCGCGTCCTTGAACGCCTCCAGGCTCTTGTCCAGGCCGGTGCCGAAGGCGACCAGGCGGGCCGGCGTCCCGTCGGCGGGAACCAGCTCGACCTCGGCGACCAGGGGAAACCCGGCGGCGGTCAGGGCCGGCCGCAGGTCGGTGCCGGTGCCGGTGAGCAGCACCTCGGCCGGGCGGCCGGTGGTCGTGGCGGCCAGCAGCGCCGGTGTCGGTGCCGCGCCGTCGAGCAGGGTGAGCAGTGGTGCGCCGGCCGCACCGGCCGCCTTGAGCACCGCCGGCAGCCGGGCCGGGTCGCCGGGCACCACGTGCACGGCCACGTCGCCGGGCAGGCCGGCCTCGACGACGCCGAGCCGGGCGGGCAACTCGGGGCCGCCGTCGGCGAGCACCAGCACGGTGAGCCGCCGGCCCCGGAGCCGGTCGGCGAAGCCGGCCACCACCCGCAGGGCCGCCTCGGCGCTGCCGGGATCACCGGCGTACGCCAGCGCGAGGGTGGCCCGCCGGGAGCGGTGCAGGGCCCCCGGCAGCCAGTGGTGGAGCTGACGGACGAGCAGTCCGCCCAGGACGGCGTCGATCGACATCCTGTCGTTCTACCGTACGGCCGTTCAGGCCGGGACGGAGATCCCCACCCCGCCCCGGGTCTGTCCGCCGTAGCGGGCCCGTTCGCGGTCGAGGTCGAGCCGGCCGATCCGCTTGCGGGCGGCGAGGGTGTCCTCGTCGAGCTGGTCGGCCGGGACGATCCAGACGATCTCGAACTCCAGCCCGTCGGGGTCACGGCCGTAGAGGCTCTTGGTGGTGCCGTGGTCGGAGGTGCCGACCAGGGCGTCGGCGGCGGCCAGCCGCTGGGCGGTGGCGGCCAGCTCGTCGAGGGTGTCCAGTTCCCAGGCCAGGTGGTAGAGGCCGACGGTGGCCCGGCCGGCCTGCGATCGGCCGGCGTTCGTGCCGATCTCGAACAGGCCGAGGTCGTGGTCGTTGGTCGAGTCGGGGGCCTGGAGGAAGGCCGCGCCCCGGAACCCGTCCGGGGTCATCGGCACCGGGCGGAAGCCCAGCACGTCGCGGTAGAAGTCGATGCTGCGACGCAGGTCGGAGACGTAGAGCACGGCGTGGTTGAGGCGGTGGATTCCCATGTCCACCACGCTAGCGCGATTTTGTTGAGCGTTCAACTATTCCGGCTATGATGGTCGTCATGACCCGCTGGCTGGACCCCGACGAGCAGCAGACCTGGCGTGCCTTCCTGACCGCCACCCGGGCGCTGACCGACACCCTCGACCGCGAGCTGCAACACGACGCCGGCATGCCGCACGCCTACTACGAGATCCTGGTCCGGCTCTCCGAGGTGCCCGACCGGCGGCTGCGGATGAGCGAGCTGGCCGACCTCACCGGCTCCTCGCGCAGCCGGCTCTCGCACGCCGTCGCCCGGCTGGAGACCGCCGGCTGGGTACGCCGCGAGGACTGCCCCACCGACCGGCGCGGGCAGGTCGCCGTGCTCACCGACGCCGGTTTCGCGGCCCTCGCCGCCGCCGCCCCCGGCCACGTCGAGGGGGTACGCCGGCACCTGTTCGACGCGCTCAGTCCCGCCCAGGTCGACCAGTTGCGCCGGATCAGCGAGACGCTGGTCGCCCACCTGACCGGTTCTTGACCAAGTTGCCGACCGGCAAGGGTTGTACTAACCGTTGCCGGCCAAGCACGATGGGGCGTGTCTTCCGGCTTCGGTGAACTGACCCTCCAGGCGCAGCACCTGGTGTCCGCCGGCGACCTGGCCGGTGCCCAGCGACTGCTGGCCGACGCGCTGACCGACGCGGACCCCCGCCCCGACCACGCCTCCCCCGAGCTGGCCGAGGCCGCCGGGCTCCAGGCCCGGCTGCTGGTCACCCTCGGCGAACCGCACTCCGCGCGCGGCTGGGCCGCCTTCGCGTACGCGGCGTCGAGCCGCTTGTACGGCATCTCCGACCAGCGGACGATCTCGGCGGCGGCCACCCTGGCGGCGGTGCTGCACCGGGTCGGCAGCGACGCCCGCGCCGCCCGGCTCTACTCCGAGGTGATCCTGGAGCTGACCGCCCACGACGGCCCCGAGTCGCTGCGGGTGCTCGCCGCGCACGCCGACCTGGCCACCGTGGAGTATGCCCGGGGCCAGTGCTCCGAGGCCCGCGAACGCCTCCAGGACGCCTGGGAGCTGCACCGCGAGGTATACGGCGACGGCCACGCCAGTGGCATCAAGATGCTCGCCCGACTCGGTGCCATGCAACGCGACTGCGGCCGGTTCGACGAGGCGCACGACAACCTCGCCCTCGCCCGCGAGCTGGCCCGTGAGCACCTGGCCGCCGACGACCCGCTCGCCCGTCAGGTGGCCGCCCTGGCCCGCGCCGCCGCCGACCCCGACCACGTCTGCGACGACGAGCCCGCCCCCGAGCGCGGTACGCCCGTGGTGCCGGCCGCCCGCACCCCGCCGCCCGCCGAGGGTCCGCCCGACCTGCCCGCCTGGTCGGCCGGCCCGGTGCCACCCGACGATCCGTACCCGCCGACGGTGCCCGGCCAGCGGATGCCCGCCGACGACACCGGCTACCCACCGGACGCCGACCCCTACGGTGCCCCCGACCGGTTCGATCCCCCTGACCGGTTCGGCGCACCTGACCGGTTCGACGCGCCCGGCCGGTTCGGCGCGGCCGGTACTGCGGCGGGTGGCGGGTATTCCGCCGGCACCGGCTATCCCACCGACAGCGGCTACGGCCCCTGGGACGGCCAGCCCGGCGGGGACGGCTACCGGGCCGGCGACGGTCCGGGCGACGTCGGCTACCGGGGCGACACCGGCTATCCGGGCGGCAGCGGCTACCCGACCTCCGGTCATCCGACCTCAGCTCGTCCGACCTCGGATCACCCGACGCCGGGCCGGCCGGTCGAGTCGGGCTATCCGGCGGGCGCGGGTCATCCGGCCGGGCCGGGTGATTTCGGCAGGCCCGGTCACTCCGGCGGGCCCGGTCACCCCAGCGGGCCTGGTCACCCTAGCGGGCCGGGGTATCCGGCAGGGTCGGGCCGGATCGACGACGACGGACACTGGCCGCCCGAGCCGGCCACGGCCGGGACGACCGGTTCCACGACCGGCGGGTGGCGGGACACCCCCTACGCCCCGCCGCTGTCGCAGAGCCGCCGGGACGAGGAGGCGGCCGGGGTACGCCGGGTCACGCCCACCGAGCCACCGGTGGACCCGTCACGGTTGCTGCCCGTGCTGGTGCCGCGCCGGCACGCCCCGCCCCGCCGCCGCCCGGGTGCCGTACCGCTGGTGGCCGCCGGGGTGGCCGTGGTGCTGTTGGGTGCGGTCGCGGTGATCGCCGGGGTGTCCCAGGTGGGCGGCTCCGACGCGCCACCGCCCGCCGCTCCGAGCGAAGCCGCCCCGACCGCCGCCACGCCGAACGCCGGCCCGCCCGCCTCGCCGGGCACCCCACCGGGGCGGGTGACGCTGCGGGACCGACCCGACGGCATCACCCTGACCTGGACGTACCCGGCCGGCAGCGAGGGCCCGGTGGTGCTCTCCGCCGCCCAGGCCGGGCAGGACCCGCGCCCCTTCCAGACCCTCCCACCCGGCACCGACAACTTCGTCGTACACGGCCTGGACCGCACCACCAACTACTGCTTCACCGTCGCCGTCGTCTGGTCCACCGACGTGGTGGCCCGAGCCAAACGCGTCTGCACCGCCCGCCGCTGACCCGTCCACCCCCTCCCCGCCCGGCCCCTCCCCGCCCCGCGCCGCTCACCCATGTTGATCAAGAGGTTTGCGTCACCCCCAGCGAAATCCCTGACGCACACCTCTTGATCACCGCCCCCTCCACCCCACCCGGTC
>NZ_JBMDWU010000496.1:0-6944 GCF_048594385.1 Micromonospora sp.
CCCCCCCTGGGGGGGGGGGGGCGGCCCCCCCCCCCACCAACCGCTGTGGGGCGCCGCCGCGGGGCCGGGGCGGGGGGGGGGCGGGGCGGGCCCCGTCGGCGGTACGGCTCAGCAGGCCACGTCGATGCCCCGGGCGCGCAGGAACGGCGCCGGGTCGATCTGGTTCCACATCTGCCCCTGGTGCACCTCGAAGTGCAGGTGGGGGCCGGTGGAGTCGCCGGTGGAGCCCTCGTAGCCGATCACCTCGCCGACGCCGACCCGGTCACCGACGGCGACCTTCACGCTGCTCTGGTGGGCGTAGTGGGTCAGGTAGCCGTTGCCGTGGTCGATGAAGACCGAGATGCCGTAGCCGTCGCCGACGTCGCCGGCCTTGACGACCGTGCCGGCGGCGGCGGCGCGGATCGGGGTGCCGGCCGGCAGGGCGAAGTCGATGCCGGCGTGCAGGGTGCCCCAGCGCTGCCCGTAGCAGGAGGTGACCTGCGCTCCGGCCATCGGGATCACCCAGGACGGCTTCGGCTTCGGCGTGGTCGCCTTCCTGGCGGTGGCCTTCGGTTTCGCGGCGACCTTCGGTTTCGCGGTGGCCTTGCGGGTCGCCGTGGCCGTCGGGGTGGGGCTGGCGGTGGTGGGGGTCGGCCCGGCGGTGGGGCTGGCCGGGGCGGCCGACTCGCGGGCGGACCGGTCGGCGCGGGCGGCGGCCTCGGCCCGCTCCCGGGCGTCGAGCGCGACGGCCGCCGGTTCCGTGGCGTCGTCCCGGTCGAGGGTGGTGACCGTGGCGACCCCGGTCAGGCCGAGGCCGACCAGCGCGGCGACGCCGACGGCCAGGGTGCGTACGCCCCGCGGGTGACGCCGTCGGTGCCGGACCACGACGGCGGAGATCCGGGCTCCGGGGCCGGTGCGGGTGGACTTCTGGTCGCGGGTGGTGCCGTCGTCCGGGCGGTTGTTGTCTTCCAGCACGGTGGACCTTCAACTACTCAGGGGGTTTCGGACCCGGACCATCCTGGGTGTCGAAGTGCGCCGGGCCGGGTAGGGGTACCAGCCGGTAACCCGGATGCCCCGGCGCCCTGCCCGGCTATGTCCCGCCGGGGTGGCGTCTGACCTGTTGCGCGGGAGGACCCTGACGTGCCCTCGGTCACACTGCGGAGTGTGACGCAGCAGACTTGGCCACAAACGAAACCGCCCGGATCCGTAGATCCGGGCGGTGAACAGGCGTTACCGAGCGTCAGGAAGCGGCTGCTTCGGTGTAGTACGCCTCCACTTGCAGCTTGATGTCCACTCCGCGCTCCTGGAGCCACGGCACCGGGTCGAGGGGCTGGCCCTTGACATGGACCTCCAGGTGCAGGTGCGCGCCGTAGGAGTGGCCGGTGTTGCCGACCAGCCCGAGCTGGTCACCCGCCTTCACCTGCTGGCCCTCGTGCACGCTCACCGCCGAGGAGTGGCCGTAGATGGCCTCGCTGCCGTCGGCGTGCTGCACGATCACCGCGTAGCCGTAGCCGCCGAACCAGCCGGCCTTGGTGACCGTCCCGGAGTGGATGGCCACGTAGGGGGTGCCCTCGGGCGCGACCAGGTCGATGCCGGTGTGCAGCTTGCCCCAGCGCATGCCGTACGGGGAGTTGAAGTCGTAGCCCTGCATGGGCAGCAGCCACGGGTCCTGCTCGCTGACGCCCGGCTGGCTGTCCCGGGCGTCGTTGCGGGTGGCCCGGTCGGCGGCGTCGGCGCGGGCGGCGGCGTCCTGGCTGGTGATCGAGGCCTGCCGCAGCTCGTCGAGGACCGACGGGCTGACGCTCTTGGCGTCCGGCATCGCCCCCGCGCCGAGCGCGACGATCCCGGCACCGACGAAGGCGGTGGTCACGACCGCCGCGTAGCGGCTCCGTGGGGGGGTGGGTACACGGCGACGGCCGCGATATCTATCGGGCTCAGACGACAGGCGCTGGCGCACGCACACCCTCCGTTGTCGGGGATCCGATGCAACCTCCGACCGATCGGTGCAGCCGCCCCGACGATCGTTGATCGCGTCATCACCCGTCCGTGGACCTGATGACAACCGTGGACACGTTAGCCCTCCGCCGCTCCGGTCACAAGCGTGGCCCCCGGATCGGCGATTCGTTCTGCCCCTTTCCGTCCATCATTGTCATAGCTCCAGACGCCGGACGGCTGTCCCTCTTCCTGCCCGTTCGTCGCGCACAGTGACCGATCGGCGGAGGCGTCCGGCTTCCTGGGGGCGGGCCGGGACGGTAGGGGTCCGGCCCGGGTTCTCCACACCCGGTGGGCCGGGTTACCGTTCGTTCAGCTGGTAGCCGCGGAGCCGTGAAGGGTGTGCGCTGATGAACTCTCGTATCCGGGTAGTCGTCGCGAAGCCGGGCCTCGACGGCCACGACCGGGGTGCCAAGGTGGTGGCGCGTGCCCTGCGTGACGCGGGTATGGAGGTCATCTACACCGGCCTGCACCAGACCCCGGAGCAGATCGTCGAGACCGCCATCCAGGAGGACGCCGACGCGGTCGGCCTCGCGGTGCTCTCCGGCGCGCACATGACGCTCTTCCGCCGGGTGCTGGAGCTGCTCGCCGAGCGGGACGCGCGGGACGTGGTCGTCTTCGGCGGCGGCATCATCCCCGACGCCGACATTCCCGAGCTGGTGGAGATCGGCGTCAAGAAGATCTTCACGCCGGGCGCGACCACCCAGTCGATCGTCGAGTGGGTCCGCGCCAACGTGGCCCAGCCGGTCGCCTGACGACCCCCGGGTGCGCCGCACCCGTCCGTACGCCGACGGTGGTGGGCCGGTTTCCGGCCGCCGCCGTTTCGTCGTGCCGTGACCCCGACGGCGGCCGGGGTGGCATCAGGCGGGAGGGCTTTTCGAATCCGGGCAGGGTGAAGGGCCGGACGCACCCCTCACACGCCCGGCCCTTATATGCACGATGCCCCGCCGCCACCCCTCGACCGACAGGGCATCGGCCGCTCCCGTCTTCGCGCTGATCAGCGCTCCGACATCAGACTCAACGACGCCCGTACGGTGGGGTTACGCGTTACGTGGGACAACCTGTGGACCGATCTGTGCCACCGGCGAGTCGCCGACGGCGCGCTGTGCATTACCGCACACCGCGCACCCGCTCGGTTGCCGCCGGTGCCCACCTCGCTAGGCTGCGGCCAATGGCCTGTTTCAACTGATGACAGGCGTCAACGGAGTTTCCACAACGCTGGCGGCGGCGCGACGGCGCGCCGCGGAGACGGGACGGGACGCGCAATCGTGGACCTGTACGAGTACCAGGGGCGGGACCTGTTCGAGCGGCACGGCTTGCCCGTGCTCGCCGGCGGCGTCGCCACGACCCCGGAGGAGGCCCGCGCGATCGCCGAACGCCTCGGCGGCCGGGTGGTCGTCAAGGCGCAGGTGAAGGTCGGCGGCCGAGGCAAGGCCGGCGGCGTCAAACTGGCCGAGGGCACCGACGAGACGGTGGCCAGGGCCACCGACATCCTCGGCATGGACATCAAGGGGCACACCGTCCACAAGGTCATGATCACCGTGACCGCGGACGTGGCCGAGGAGTACTACTTCTCCTACCTGCTCGACCGGGCGAACCGCACCTTCCTCTGCATCGCCAGCGTGGCCGGCGGCATGGACATCGAGCAGGTCGCCGCCGAGACCCCCGACAAGGTGGTCAAGGCCCCGATCGACGCCGTCAAGGGCGTGGACGAGGCGAAGGCCCGGGAGATCGTCGACGCGGCCGGGTTCCCGGCCGAGGTCGCCGACCAGGTCGTGGCGGTCGCGGTGGGGCTGTGGAAGGCGTTCGTCGCCGAGGACGCCACCCTGGTCGAGGTGAACCCGCTGGCCAAGACGGGCGACGGCACGCTGCTGCTGCTCGACGCCAAGGTCACCCTGGACGAGAACGCCGGCTTCCGGCACCCGGACCACGAGGCCCTGGTCGACCAGGCCGCGGTGGACCCGCTGGAGCAGGCCGCCAAGGAGAAGGACCTCAACTACGTCAAGCTCGACGGCGAGGTCGGCATCATCGGCAACGGCGCGGGTCTGGTCATGTCCACCCTCGACGTGGTGGCCTACGCGGGCGAGCGGCACGGCAACGTCAAGCCCGCCAACTTCCTCGACATCGGCGGCGGCGCGAGCGCCGCGGTGATGGCCAACGGCCTGGAGATCGTGCTCTCCGACCCGTCGGTGCGCAGCGTCTTCGTCAACGTCTTCGGCGGCATCACCGCCTGCGACGAGGTCGCCAACGGCATCATCCAGGCGTTGGCCCTGCTGGAGGAGCGCGGCGAGAAGGTCACCAAGCCGCTCGTGGTCCGGCTCGACGGCAACAACGCGGAGGCCGGTCGGGCGATCCTCGACGGCGCCGGGAACCCGCTGGTACAGCGGGTCGACACCATGGACGGCGCGGCCGAGCGGGCCGCCGAGCTGGCAGCTGCGGGGGTCTGACGATGGCGATCTGGCTGACCAAGGAATCCAAGGTCATCGTGCAGGGGATGACCGGCTCCGAGGGTTCCAAGCACACCCGGCGGATGCTCGCCGCCGGCACCAACGTCGTCGGCGGGGTGAACCCGCGCAAGGCCGGCACCACCGTCGACTTCGACGGCACCGAACTGCCGGTGTTCGCCTCCGTCGCGGACGCGATGCGGGAGACCGGGGCGGACGTCACGGTGATCTTCGTCCCGCCGCAGTTCACCAAGGGCGCGGTGGTCGAGGCGATCGACGCTGGGATCCCGCTCGCCGTGGTCATCACCGAGGGCGTGCCGGTGCACGACACCGCCTCGTTCTGGGCGTACAACGTGGCCAAGGGCGAGCAGACCAGGATCATCGGGCCCAACTGCCCCGGCATCGCCTCGCCGGGCGCGTCCAACGCCGGCATCATCCCGGCCGACATCACCGGCTCCGGCCGGATCGGCCTGGTCAGCAAGAGCGGCACGCTGACCTACCAGATGATGTACGAGCTGCGCGACATCGGCTTCTCCACCTGTGTCGGCATCGGCGGTGACCCGATCATCGGGACCACCCACATCGACGCGCTCGCCGCGTTCGAGGCCGACCCGGACACCGACGCGATCGTGATGATCGGCGAGATCGGCGGCGACGCCGAGGAGCGGGCCGCCGAGTTCATCAAGGACAACGTCACCAAGCCGGTGGTCGGTTACATCGCCGGCTTCACCGCGCCCCCCGGCAAGACCATGGGGCACGCCGGCGCGATCATCTCCGGCTCGGCGGGCACCGCCGAGGCCAAGCAGCAGGCGCTGGAAGCGGTCGGCGTCAAGGTCGGCAAGACCCCGACCGAGACCGCCAAGCTGATGCGGGAGCTGATGTCCGGCCGCTGAGCCGGTGGCCCGCACCCGGGCTGACGACGTACCGACGCAGGGGGTCGACCGGAGACGGTCGGCCCCCTCAGTTGTTCCACAGCGGATAGGTCCCGCTGGCCCGCCAGATCGCCGTGCCGATGATGTTGATCACGCCGAACGCGATGGCCAGGTAGCCGAGGACCGGCGACTGGCCGTACCGCTTGGCGTCGCGGATCGACAGGTAGCCGAAGACGATGCCCAGGATGCCGCAGCAGATCAGGCCGAGGACGATGCCGAGCACCCCCCAGAGCGTGGTGCGGTCCCGCCCGGCCGCGGCCGGTGGCGGTGGGTACGGAGCGTTCACGGCTTCCTCCGGGCGATCGGTGCCGCGACTTCGGTCGCGTCCCTGCGCCGAGGCTAAACCGGATCGGGGCCGCACGGCGGTGGATCACGGAACTCGCCGCCACCGGGTGGCCCCGACGGGCAGCCACCACCGGCGCGGCATGCCAGAGTAGAGCCGATGTCCTCGACCACCCCTGATCAGCCCCGCCGTCCCAGCGGTGCCCGCACCGGCAGGCCGCCCGGCCGTGCCGGCGGTGCCCGGGTGCCCGCACCCCGCCGGCCGGAGCAGTCCGGGCGCTCCCGGGCGCCGCTGCCCGTCGCTGCCGGGGTGGCCGCGGCCGGCGCGGCCGTCACCTCGTACCTGCCGGTGGCGGTGGTGCTCGGGTTGGCCCAGCTCAGCGAGGACGCCGGCTCGCTGGTCGGTGCGCTGCGCGCCGGGCTCGCCGGCTGGCTGCTCGGGCACGGCGTGCCGCTGGAGACCACCGCCGGCCGGCTCGGCCTCGTCCCGCTGACGCTCTGCGCGTTCGCCTTCTGGCGGCTAAGTCGGGCCGGGGTGCACGCCAGCCGCGCGGTCGGCGCGCGCGGCGGCCGGTCACCCCGGCAGGCGGCCACCGTCGCCCTCGCGGTCGGCACCGGGTACGCGGTGTTCGGTGTCCTGGCCGCGCTGCTGGTCGACAGCGCCGGCCTGCGGGTGTCCCCGGTCCGGTCCGGGCTGACCCTGCTGCTGTTCGGCACGCTGGCCGCCCTGGTCGGGGCGGCCCGCACCACCGCCGTCACCCGCCTGCTCGCCGACCGCGCGCCACCCGTGCTGCGCGACGGCGTCCGCACCGGCCTGGTCGCCGCTCTGCTGCTGCTCGCCGCCGGGGCGAGCGCGGCGGGCCTGGCGGTGGCGACCGGCGGGGGAGACGCCGCCGACCTGATCGGGGCCTACCGGACCGGGGTCGCCGGGCAGGCCGGGATCACCCTGGTCAGCCTCGCCTACGCGCCGAACGCCACCGTCTGGTCGGTGGCCTACCTGCTCGGCCCCGGGTTCGCCGTCGGCACCGGCACGGCGGTCCGGCTCAGCGAGGTCTCCGTCGGGTCGCTACCGGCCGTACCCCTGCTCGCCGGGCTGCCCAGCGGCCCGGTCGACGGGCTCGGCGCGGCGCTGCTGGCGGTGCCGGTGCTGGCCGGCATGACGGCGGGCTGGCTGCTCGCCCGCCGGCTGCTCCGTCCGGACGCCGACGAGTGGACCCCGCCGGCCTGGCCGGCGCTGCTCGGCCCGGCCGTGCTCGCCGGCCCGGTGGTCGGCCTGGTCGTCGGGCTCGCCGCGGCGGCCTCCGGCGGCCCGCTC
>NZ_JBMDWU010000497.1:0-8069 GCF_048594385.1 Micromonospora sp.
ACCCGGGCGACCCCCCCCCCGCGCCCCCGCCCGCTGCCCCCCCCGGCCCCCCCGGGCCGGGGCCCCACGGTGGATGCCGGGGTCGCGCCCGGCTCAGGGCCCGAAGCCCGGCGGCCGGGGCCACTGCTCAGCCTCCGGGTCGGGTCGGTATCCCGGAGGGGGCTGCCCGGCCGGCGGGCGCACCGGGGTCGGTGGCGCGGTGGACGGACCCGGAGGGTACGCCCCGGCGGTGGGTGCAACCGGGGCACCGGCCACGGGTGGGCCGCCGCCCGGCGGGGGCGCAGCCGCCACGCCGACCACGGGGCGGGCCGCACCGGACCCGCCCGGAACACCGGGCGCGGACGCCGGTGGGGTGGCGGGCCGTACCGCCGGTGACGGGTGGCCGTCGGGCTGCGGCCCCGGGAGCGCCGGCACGGCGGCGCGGGGCCGCCAGACCGGTTCCGCACCGATCAGGCTGCGGAAATCGAACTGGCACTTCGGGCAGGTGCGCAGTGCGGTCTCGGCGCGGCGGTCACCGCACTTCTGGCAGTAGGTCACCACCGTCTCGTCGGCGTCCATCCCCTGGCAGCGGGGGCAGGCGAACGCCGGACCCTTGTTGTTGAGCTGCACCAGCCGGCCGGCGAGCACGTAGGGCGTGACGAGGCCACTGATGCTGCTGGCCAGGTCCCGGGTCCGCCGGGTGCGCTCCTGCATGCGTTCCATCTCCGGGTTGGCGACCTTCTCCAGCCGGCAGGTGGTGCAGGTACGCAGGGTCCGTACCGGCAGCAGGCCACGCAGCCGCGCCTGCTGGTGCAGGAAGGTCACCGCCGGCACGTCGGCCGGCTCGACGGTGATCCGGTCGGCCCCGCCCGCCGCGAGGCGTTCCTCGACCCGGAACACCAGCGACTGCACCTGCCCGACCAGTTTCGGCGGCATGCCGCCCGGCCGGCTGACGATCAGCGTGCCGACCATCAGCATGCCGTCGGCCAGCTCGGCGGGGACCTCGGCGACGGTGTCGGCCGTCTCGAAGGTGAAGGTCGCACCGCCGGCACGGGTGACCACCGCCTGCCGTTGCGCCGACCCGTCGCCGTCGAGCAGCCGACCCGCGTGCCGGGAGAGCGCCGCCTGCGCCCGGTTGGCCAGGCCGGCGGCGTGCTGCATCATCGCCACGTCACCCGGGCCCGTCTGCCGCCACCACGGGGTGAACGACGCCGCGGCGGTCGGGTCGAGCCGGCCGAGCGCGGCGTCGAACGTGCTCAGCACCGACTCGAAGAGGCTGACGTACACCGAGGTCACGCCCCAGTTCCGCCCCAGCCTGCCCGGCCAGCGGTCGACCAGCAGCACGCCCACCCGGACCCCGGGGCCGTCGGCCTCCAGGGTGACCCGCAGCAGCACCGGCACCTGCGTCGGCGAGAGGGTGACCCCACCGAGGCGGGAGCCACGAACCGCCTCCAGGAGGCTGAGCTGTTCGATCTTCAGGTCGAAGGCGAGGTCGCGGATGCCGCGCAGCAGGTGCTGGCGTCGTAGGACGTCGTGTCGTACGAGGTGCTGGTGTCGGTGCCGCTGGCGGCCCAGTCGATTTCGGCGGCGGCCGTTTCCACGTGGTCGGCCACGGCGTCGGAGTACTCGTCGGAGACCGTGTAGTTGTTCTCCGCGATGCTCGCGTGGTCGGCCGCCCGCGCCATGGCGCTCTCGGCGGCCTCGACGTTGCCGGCCGCCGCGTTCTCCACGGCGTAGTCGGCCCAGTCCTGCGCGGATTCGGCCCAGTCGTCGCCGCTGTCCGCGTGCCAGTTCGACCAGTCCTGGTCGCTGACCGCGCCGCTGATCTCGCTGTCCACGATGGACGCCGACGGTTCCGGCAGCGCCGCTACCGCCTCGGTCAGGGTGGTGTCCCCGATCGGCGTGTCGGTGGTCAGGAAGTCGCCCCAGTCCGAGTCGGCACTCATGCTCTGATTCCCCAGATTCTGATGAACGGTGCGGTCAGCGGTCGTCGCCGGGTGGTCCGGCCGAACGACCAGAACTGTCCCACGCCCGCGCCAGGGGCCGCGCGGTCGCGGCGGCGGGGCCGCGGGGCGTCGGCCGAGGTCACGACGGGTGCCGGCCGGCGGGGTGGCGATGGTGTCAACATGCCGACAGACCCGCCGGACGCCGTGCCGGCCCACCGGGTGGTCGGCGGTGGTGGGGTCAGCCCTTGACCGCTCCGGCGGTGAGCCCTTCGGTGAGGAACCGCTGCCCGAAGGCGTACATGATCACCACAGGGATGCTGACCAGCAGTGACGCGGCGGCGAGTTGCCCCTGCGGCACGACGTCTCCGGTGATCATCGACTGCATGCCCACGGGGAGGGTCTTGTACTCGTCCTTGGTGATGAACACGAAGGCGAAGAGGAACTCGTTCCAGGCGTTGGTCAGGGTGAACAGGGCGACCGCCAGCAGTCCCGGCTTGGCCAGGGGCAGCACCACCCGACCGAACGCCTGTAGCCGGGTGCAGCCGTCGACCAGCGCGGCCTCCTCCAACTCGATGGGGATCGACGCGAAGTATCCCGCCAGCAGCCAGGTGGCGAACGGCAGCGTGAAGGTCGGATACGTCACGACCAGCGACCACAGGGAGTCGGTGAGCCGGGCGCCGATGAGCAGTTGGTACAGCGGGATGAACAGCAGCGCGCCCGGCATCACGTAGGTGACCAGGACCGTGACGGTGAAGCCCTGCGCCCCGCGGAACCGCAGCCGGGCCAGCGCGTAGCCGGCCAGGGCGGCGCAGACCAGCGCCACCACGGTGGACGCCGTGGACACCAGCACCGTGTTGAGGTACCAGCGACCGAACGGCTTGGTGGTGAACAGGTCGGTGAACTGTTGCAGGGTCCACGGGGTCGGCCACAGATCGCGCTCGTGCAGAACGATCTGGCCGTCGGACTTGAAGGCAGTGACGACGATCCAGTACAGCGGGGCCAGGACGAAGACGAGCAGCGCGGCCAGGGCGATGCCGGAGGCCAGCCCCGACACCAGGGCGGACGTCCTGCGCCGTCCCCACGACTGCAACGCCGACAGGACCCGGCCGACCGCCGCCGCGACCAGCAGGATCACCCCGAGGACCAGCACCGCCTTCCAGAGGATGTGCGGTGAGGCCCAGGCCAGCGCGCCGGTGACCACCACGGCGGCGGCCCACGGCAGGGCCCGGCGCGCCGGCCCGGCGGGGCGGGTCGGTGCCGTGTCGGCGTCCCGCCGCAACAGCCGGACCAGCACGTACACCAGCACGCCGATGACCGGGAGCATGACGAGCGTGACGGCCGCTCCCGCGCCGTACTGGAGTTGGAGGATCGCCTTGGAGTACGCGACGAGCACGTACGGTGCGGTCGCGTCGCCGGGGCCGCCCTGGGTGAGCAACCAGATGAGGTCGAAGTTGTTGAACGTCCAGATCGACGACAGGGTGACGGTCACGGTGATGACGTGGCGCAGTCCGGGCAGCGTCACGTGGACGAACCGCCGCCACGCCGACGCCCCGTCGACGGTCGCCGCCTCGTAGAGGTCGGCGGGGATGGCCTTCAGCCCGGCGAGGAAGGCGACGGTGAAGAACGGCATGCCCTTCCACACGTTGACCATGATCACCGACGGCATGGCCAGGGACGCCTCGGACAGCCAGCCCGCCGGCCAGCTGTCGACCAGGTGCGCGTCGACCAGCAGCGGCCCGATCCCCGACTCGGTGAGCAGCAGGTTGACGCTGCCGAAGATCGGGTCGAGCAGCGAGCGCCAACTGAACGCGGTGACGACCGTCGGCACCACCCACGGCAGCAGGAGCAGACCGGCCAGCACGGCCCGTCCCCGGCGTCGGTGGTGCAGCAGCAGGGCCGCGGACAGGCCCAGCACCGCCTTGAACACCTCGGCGTACGCGGTGAAGACGAACGAGTTCACCACGCCGGTGTGGAACTGTTCGTCATCGGTGAGGGCGAGGTAGTTGGCCAGTCCGACGAACACGCTGTGCTGGCCGTGCCGTTCGGTGGTGCTGGTGACGACCGCCCAACCGATCGGGACGAGCACGAGGGCGCCGACGAGCACGGCCGTGGGAGCCAGGAACAGCGCCGCCAGCCGCCAGTCGCGTCCCAGCCGTCGTCGGGTCGCGGGACGCGCGCCGGGCCTCGACCGTGGGGATCCTCCTGACGCCGGGGCCGGCGCCGGGCGGACCGACGTCACTGCGGCAGACCCTGCTGGGTGAAGATCTGCACCATCTTGGCGTGGGCGGTCTGCACGGCCCGCGCGGGCGACGTGCCCTGGATGACCTGCTGCATCATGTCGGTCAGCACGTAGGCGCCGACGGCGGCCTGCTGCCCGGCGCTGGCCTTCTGCGGGAAGTCCAGGCCGTTCTTCGTCGACAGCGGCAGTTTCTGTTGGGTGATCCTGCGCATGATGGGGAATGCCGGGTCGCCGCTGGTGAAGAACGGATCGGCGTCCCAGACCCGGTCCCAGGCCGGCAGGGCCAGCCCCGGAGCCTCCTTCGCCACGCCGACGAGCGCGGGGGCGCTGACCAGGTACTGCGTCAGGAGCTTGGCGAGTTCGGCGTTCTTGGCGCCCTTGAAGATGACGAAGCCCTGGGACTGGCCCAGCAGCAGGGAGGTGTCGGTGGCCGGACCGGTGCAGTCGGGGAAGACGTGGGTGCGTTCGTAGACCGGGTTCTTCTTGGTCTTGGAGTCCGCGTAGACGCTGAACTGGTTGCGGGTGTACCCGAGGATCCCGGCGAGCCAGTTCTCGTTGTTGCTGGAGTCGGTCCAGGCGGCGACCCCCGGCGGCAGCATCGGCTTGTACGTCGGGTTGGTGTAGATGTCGCCGAGGAAGGTGACCGCCTGGACGGTCTCGGGAGAGTCGAAGGTGACCTTCCGGCCGTCGTTGGAGGCGATCGCCCCGCCGTAGGAGTTGATCAGAGCCTCGATCATGCCGTTGGCGTCACCGGAGCGGTTGACGGTCATGCCCCAGCCGAACCGCCGTTTGCCGGGGTCGGAGATCGCCAGGCAGAGGTCCCGCAGCTCCTCCCACGTGTAGCTGTCCTTCGGGGTGATGCCCTTGTCCTGCATCCAGTCCTTGCGCAGGAACGACCCGATCCCGATGAAGTGGTACGGGATGGCGAACCACCTGCCGTCGAAGACGCAGAAGTTCTTGGATTCGGCGGTGGGTTCGCCGTACTTCGCCGTCAACGCCTGGACGACGTCCGTCACGTCCTCCAGGTCGCCGAGCGCCTGGAACTGGGCGACGAACCGCGAGTCGGTCATGAACGCGAGGTCACGCGCGACGCCGCCCTTGACCTCGGCATCGATCTTGGCGACGACGTCCCCGGCGTCGGCCTGGACCAGGCTGTTTCCGATCTTTGTGCCGGTGGTGTCGGCGAACTTCCTGATCGAGCTGTCGAGGGCCGCGTTCGCCGCCTCCGAGTACAGCTTCTGCGACAGCATCCCCATCGAGGAGCCCTTCAACGCCGCCGCGGCGTCGACGAGTTCCTGCGGGACCTCGGCCTGCACCCTGGGCGTCGACGGTCCACTTCCTCCGCAGGCGGCGAGGCCGGCCGCACCGAGCAGCCCCACCCCCATTCCCAGGAAGCCGCGCCGGGTCCGTAACGAGCCGTCCTCCGTGGACATCTGTCTCCTCCGTTCCGCCTCACCGCAACTCACCGAAGGCCGGGAAGGGTGGTCCTCCCTTGTGGACGTCGGTACCGTTCGCCATCGAGGACGATCATTCGTCCTGGTGGAATGACCGCAGCATGTCGATCAGGGCGGCGCTGCGCTCACTCTACACATTTCGGAAAGTCGCGACCAGACCCTCCTTCCCACCGGAAGACACTTCCGGCAATTCACTGTGATCAATAGGGATGACGGCCGCCGCGAGGTCGGGCGCCCACCCGGCGGCCACCTGCCGGTCGCGGCGGGTCACACCCGACGAGGGCACCCCTGCGGCGGTCCGCCGCACGACGGACACCGGTCGCGGTCGGGCGCGCGGCGTCGACGCGACCACGGACCCGCGCCCGTCGACCCGACGACACGAGGCACACATGCCCGAGGCGCACATGCCCGACACGCACGGATCCGGCGTCCAGGCCGGCGTGGCACGACCCGGCTCGCCGGCCACCCGGTCGCCACCTCGACCCGACGCCACCTCGGCCCGACGCCACCTCGGCCCGACGCCCCCCGGCCGGTCCCGCAGCAGGCCCGCGCCCGCCCACCGGCAGCCTTCCCGTTGCCGATCGATGCACGTGCATCTATTCTTTGGCAGCCCATCGATTGCCGGAACAGGCAGTCGAAATACTGTCGAAACGCTTCGACAACCATCGTGCGACGGTTGACTCGAAGACGGGAGATGCTGATGAAATCCACACTGAGGAGGGTTCAGTTCGCCGTGCTTTCCGGCGTACTGGCGCTGGCCGGGTCGACGGCCGTGATGACGAGTTCCGCGTCGGCCGACAGCATGACCCAACTGAACTCCACCCAGCTCGTCGCCAACATGGGAGCGGGCTGGAACCTGGGCAACGCGCTGGAGGCCAACGCCAACGGAATCCCCAGCGAGACGGCCTGGGGCAACCCGGTCGTGACGCAGGCATTCATCGACCGGGTGCGGGCGGCGGGATTCAAGACGATCCGCATTCCGGTCTCCTATCTGGGAAACATCGGGGCCGCCCCGAACTACACGATCAGCTCCGCCTGGCTGAACCGCATCCAGGAAATCGTCGACTACGCCTATGGCCGCGGACTGTACGTGCTGATCAACATGCACGGCGACGGCTACAAGACCATCAACGGTTCGTGGCTGATCTGCGACTCGTCGAACCAAACGACGATCAGGGACAAGTACCAGAAGGTCTGGCAGCAGGTAGCGACCAAATTCCAGAGCTACGGCGAACGCCTCGTCCTGGAATCCATGAACGAGGAGTTCGACGGGCAGTACGGCAATCCCACCCAGCCGTGCTACTCGAACATCAACGCCTACAACCAGATCTTCGTGGACACGGTCCGGCGGACCGGCGGGAACAACACCTCGCGCTGGCTGCTCATCCCCGGCTGGAACACCAACATCGACTACACCGTCGGCAACTACGGCTTCGTGCTGCCGACCGACCAGTACCGCTCGTCGTCCGTGCCGGCCAACGAGCAGCGGCTCATGATCTCCGTGCACTACTACGACCCCTGGGACTTCGCCGGTGAGGAGAACGGCACCATCACCCAGTGGGGGCCGGCCGCCACCAACCCGGCACGCAAGTCCACCTGGGGCCAGCAGGACTTCATGGACGGGCAACTGAAGAAGGTGCGGGACACCTTCGTCGCGCGTGGATACCCCGTGTTCGTCGGTGAGTACGGTTCGGTCGACAAGACCTCGGCCGACTCGACGAACAACCGGTACCGGGCGGACTACGCGCGCACCCTGGTCGCCACCGCCAAGAAGTACGGGGCGGCCACCGCCTACTGGGACAACGGCTACAACGGGGCGTACGGGTTCGGGCTGTTCAACCGTGCCAGCGTCTCGGTCACCCAGCAGGGCATCATCGACGCCATCATGAGCGCCGTCGGCGGCACCACCCCGACCACGCCGCCGACCACCACGCCGCCGCCGACCACCGCTCCCCCGACCACCACGCCGCCGCCGACCACCGCCCCGCCGACGACCCCACCCCCGGGCGGGCGCTCCTGCTCGGCGACGTACACGGTGACCGGTCAGTGGCAGGGTGGCTTCCAGGCCGAGGTACGGGTCACCGCCGGCAGTTCGGCGATCAGCGGCTGGACGGTGACCTGGACGTTCGGCAACGGGCAGCAGGTGTCGCAGGCGTGGAGCGCGACGTTGACCACCAGCGGCGCGGCGGTGACCGCCCGCAACGTCAGCTACAACGGCGCGCTCGGTGCCGGCGGCAGCACCACCTTCGGTTTCCTGGGCTCGTCGGGCGGCACCAACACCGTACCGGCGGTGTCCTGCGCGGCGAGCTGAGCGGGCGGTGACCGACGCGGGCCGGGGGTCACCGACCCCCGGCCCGCGCGGATCCCGGCCGGCCGGAGCCGGGGCGGTCCAGCGCGCCCACCAGCAGGTCGTAGGTGGCCTGCACCGCCCCCGCCGCGCTCGGCACCAGC
>NZ_JBMDWU010000498.1:0-3563 GCF_048594385.1 Micromonospora sp.
CTCCCCGCTGCCGACCACGTCCAGCGTGGTCGACGCGACGAGCCGTTGCGGGATCGCTGCGACCACCGGGTCACCGCCACCACAGGAACGGCCGCAGGACCAGCGGCGGCTTGACGTTGCGGCGGACGTACGCGTCGTGCAGGCACAGCCAGCCCGCGCCGAGCAGCACCGCGCCGGCTACGGCCGCCGTCCGCCGGTCGCGGGAGAACGGCTCGCGGCCGGTCACAGCCCGACCCCGTACGCCTGGAGCCCGGTGAAGAGTTGGACGGAGATTTGGGCGCCGGCCGTGCCCCAGAGCGTGACCGCGTGGTCCGCGACCGGAACGCGCCGCTGCTGGCCCGCCGCGACGAGCTGCACGCCCAGACCCGGGCCAGGCCCGGACGACTGCCCGGATGCCACGTAGACCGGGTCGGACTCGTGGTGGTTGTCGACCAGCGCGGACCCGATCGCGACCGGGCCCGCGTAGGACCAGCGGCCCGACGCGTCGAGCACGACCAGGCGGACGAGCAGCACGCCGTTGACCGCGCCGCGCCGGCCGCCCAGCCGCGCCGCGAGGTCCGTCGTCGTCGTGGTGAGTTGCCGGCACGCCCCGAGCAGTTCGGCTTGCATCAGCCGATCCGCCTCCCGGGAGGTGAGCGGCCGGGGCGTCGGCGGGGCCGGGACGTCCGCCGTGGTGTCGACCGCCACGGCCGCCGCCGGGACCCGGCCGTAGCCGCCGTCCACCTGCTCTGCCGGCCGATGCTGCGGTTGGGCCGCCGGCCGGTTGGCCAGGTCGCGGACGTGCTGCCACGGCGACCGGATGTCGCTGCTCATGCTCTCTCCCCCTTGGTCGCGTGCCACATGCCGATGACGACCAGGGCGACGCCGCCGGCCGCCAACACGCCCGTCTTGAGCCAGTCGGCCGACCCGAGCACCGCGTCACCCAGCCCGGCTGTAATCGGGTCCGTGATCGGGGACACCACCGCGCCGACCGCCCCGCCGGGCCCGCCGAGTGCCTTGACGCGCCGGTACTCCGGCGTGCCGTAGACCTTGGCCACCCGGACCCGCTCACCGGACCGGGGCGCGGCCAGGAACCGGCCGTCACCGACGTAGAGCCCGACGTGATGCGCCGGGGTCCCCCAGAACACGAGGTCACCGGGGCGTGGGTCGCGGACCGGGGTGGTCGCGCGCTGCTGCTGCGCCGCCGTGCGCGGCAGGTCGATCCCTGCCTTGCCGAAGATCCACTGCATGAGGCCGCTGCAGTCGAACGCGTCGGGGCCCTCTGCACCCCACACGTACGGGTCACCGACCTCGGCCAGCCCGTACGCGATCACCTGGTCTGCCTTACTCACTGCCGACCGCCCGGGTCGCGCCGAGCAGGACCAGGGCCACGCCACCGGCCAGCACCAGCCCGCCGACGATCAGCCCGCGCCCCGTCGCGAGGACGTTGTCGGACAGCCCCGCCGGGACCACCGTCGCGCCGGGGATCGTGCGCGGCGCGACCGCCGCCGCGTCGCGCGCCTGCCCGAGGAACGTCCGGTACTTGCCCGAGGTGTAGACCGACCAGGGCGTCCAGTCCCGGCCGCCATGGCTGATCTCGTACGCGGCCTGCATGTTCGCCAGCGGGTCCCGCAACACGGTGATGTCCCGCGTCCGGCCGGTCCCCGTGTCCGCTTTCAAGGTCCGGACCTGCATCAGCCCGACCGACGGGCCCCACGTCGCGTCCTGCAGTGTCACATCCCCGACAGCCGCCGGGTTCAGCCCGGATTCACCGGCCGCGATCGCTGCTGCGATCACGGCCGACGCCGGGTCAAACCCGGCCTGACGCGCCAGCGCGTAGGCCTGCGCCATCGTCAGGGCCACCAGGTCACCTCGGGGCAGTCGACGGGCGCACCCCACCACCGCGCGGAGCGGACGAGGCGGACGCGGACGCGTACCACGCCCCGGGGTCGTTGAGCTTGGAGTACGACGGGATGTCCCGGCCCGTGCCGGTCGACGGAGTCGTCGGCAGCTTGCCCGTGTTGATCGCGTCGGTCAGCTCACGGATGTCGTTGGACAGGCCAGCGCCCACCGCCTGGACAGCGTTGTACGCGTCGAACCCGCTGCTGTCGACGTACCCGGCCGGCTGCGGTGACGACGAGCTGCCGCGCCGCATCAGGGTCACCAGGCCCAGCACCCCGGCCACCCCGACCGCCGCCAGAACCCGCTTGTCCCGCAGCAGCCCCGTCATGCCCTTGCCGCCGCCGGTCGGCTTCCCGCCGGCCTTCACCGCAGGCCCCCGTACCGCTGCTGGTCCGGCCTCGCCATGTTCGCCAGGCCCTGGAGCACCAGTGCGTTACCGGTGCCCGGATACCCCGGCTGGTCCGACGGGCCCGCCTGAGCACCGAGCCGCGCCGACCGGGGACCGGCGACCAGGCCCCGGAACCCCTGCAGCGCGCCGAAGTCCGGCGTCCCGCCGTCGATGCCGCGCCGGGTCGCCGCGCCGGAGTCCTGCGGTAGGAACCGCGCCGAGAACAGCGGCAGCAGCGTCGCCACGCCCAGCCGCGCCGCCAGCGACACCGCGACCGGCTGCGGCCCGTACGCAACCGCCGGCCCCGGGATCACGTTCCCGCCGGACGACCGGCCGCCGCTGCCCGCCGGCACCTGCTGCGGACGTTGCTCCTTGCCCGCCTTGCCCGCCTTGCCGAACAGCTTCGGCATGTCAGCGACCCTGGAAAGTCTTGACCAGGCCGGAACCCGCCGTGCCCGCGTTGAGCATCAGCTTTCCCCACCCGGTGGCGTGCGCCGCCACCAGGTACATGCCGATGAGCAGCCCCGCCGTCCCGAGTGCCTTCTTACCCATCACTGCCCCCTACGTCGTGACGATCGGGTTGCGCGGCAGGGTGCCGCCGATCTCCCCGAGCCCGCCCCCGCTGCTCTTGCCCTTGCCGCCGGCTGCCGGTGTCGGCTTACCGACACGGGGGATGCCGGCGACCTCCGGGTCGAACGCCCGCCGGACCCCGCCCGTCAGCCAGACGAGTAACTTCCCGCCCTGCTCTGGCCCCTTACCGCTCCCGAGGACTTCGAGCGCGATCAGGGTCAACGCGCCGGCCGCGAACCCCCGCCAGCCCCTCACAGCGGCCGACCCTGACCGTCGCGGAATCCGGGCCCGTAGCCGTCGTCCGGCCGCGCCACCCCCGGCGGGGCGAACGGGTCCGGTCCGGTCGCGTCCGTCAGGCCCAGCCGCTGCAGAGCCCGGCCCGCCAGCACCTGACACAGCACCCACACGCCGCCGATGACCAGCACCAGCCCCGACGGCCTCACGGCAGCTCCGTCCCGTCGGGAGCCTGGTTCAGGAACTTGGCCCGCAGCACCGCAGCGACCCGGTCCGGGCCGCCACGGATGAACGGCAGCACCACGTAGCCCCAGAGCAGCAGACCCAGCACCCAGCCCGCGCCGTCCTGGACAACCGCCGGAGTCCGGCGCGCGGCCGGCACCTCGTCGTCCTGGTCGTCGTCGTCCTGGTCGTCGTCGTCCTGGTCGTCGTCGTCCTGGTCGTCGTCGTCCTGGACGTCGTCGTCCTGGACGTCGTCGTCCTGGACGTC
>NZ_JBMDWU010000499.1:0-10989 GCF_048594385.1 Micromonospora sp.
ACACGGCCAGGCGACCCCATGGCCAGGCGGCCCCATGGCCAGGCGGCCACACCGGGCCAGGCGGCCCCGGGGTGGGTCAGATGACCTGGAGGGTGGTGCAGAGCCAGTTGCCCCGGTGGTGTTCGAGGCGCAGGGCCATCGCCCAGCTCCGGCTGCCGCCGGTGACCACGGCGGCCACCTCGACCGCCGCCGGCCGCGGCTGGCACACCCGCAGCCGGCGCAGGTGCACGGCGGGCCGGGTGGAGCGGCGGCGTACCGGCGGGGTGCGGGCGGCGGCGCGGGCGAGCTGCTCGGCCACCTCGACGGTGCGCCCCGGCTCGACCAGGGCCCGGATCTGGCCGGGCGGCCGGTAGCCGTTGAGGATCTCCAGGCAGGTGCCGACGAACCGGTGGGCGGCCCGGGTCGCCTCGGGGGTGGTGGTGGCGGGCGGCAGCAAAGGCGGGGCGGCCGGGTGCCCGGGGCGGGGTCGGGGGTCGGGTCGGCGGCCGGTCGGTCGGCCGACGGCGGGCCGGCCCGTGCCGAACAGGTCGAGGGCGAGCTGTCCGGGTGGCCGGGGCCAGAGATCCGGCACCTCGTCGACGTAGGGCGGGTCGGTGACGGGGGCCGGGCGTAACCGGATCGGCGGTCGGGTCGGCCCCGGACGGCGGGAGTCGGCCATCGTTGCCCCCTCGTTTTCTGCGTTTGCCTTCGTTTGCTTCCGACAGCGTCGATTGTCGGGCACGGCAACGCCCAGGGTCAATGGCTCAGCGGGATGGTCCGGTCACTCCGGGTCGCGGTCGGTGAGCGGGTTGCCGCGTACCCACTCGGCGGTCTCGGCGTACTTGAGCTGGATGTACTCCTCCAGCCGGGCCCGCTCGACCCGCCACTGTCCCCGTCCGCCGATCTTGATGGCGGGCAGCTCGCCGCTGCGTACCATGTGGTAGACCTGCGAGTCCGACACGTTCAGCTCGGCGGCCACGTCGGAGAGCAGGAGAAACCTCGGCTCCACGGAAACCCCTCGGCTTGGCGTCGTTCGGCCCAGTTTGCCACCGACAGCCTTCCCCGCCCAGCACCGCCCGTCGACTGGTGCGGCGGCTTCCCCCGGGGCGGTGCGCGGTGTATGACGGTCTGGACGTACGGCATGATCGGCGTTCGGGGCGGCCGTCCGCCGCCCCGGTGAGCGGAGACGACCAGGGGAGACGACGGTGGGCGACGAGCTGGTCCGGGTGTACGTGCCGGCGACCGTGCCGATGCTGGCCCTGTTGCGGGAGCGGGGGCTGCCAGCCAGCGGCGGCCACGCGGTCACCCCCGCCCTGCGCGAGTGGTACGCCGAGGGCGACGAGGAGGAGCTGGAGTACGTCGCCTTCACCCGGGCCGCCCAGGATGCCCTGCAACTGCTGCGGGAGGACGCCGACGCGCCCCGTCGCCGGGTCGTGGTGTCGGTGGACCTGCCCGCCGGGCTCGTCGGCCGGGGTGACGGTGAGCTGGGTTCCAGCGTGGTCGACCTCGACGGGCCGCTGCCGGCGTCGGCGGTGGCCGCGCTGCACGTGGACGGGGCCGAGGCGGTCGGGGACGTGGCCGCCGCCGTGGACGTGGTGGTCGAGGCGCTCGGCGGTGACCCGGACGCCCAGTTCACGGTGGACGGGGCCGAGGACCACGAGCTGGAGTGGTACGACCCGTCCGAGTGGGAACTGCTGCTGCGTAGCGTGTCCTGAGCGGGGCCGGGCCGGATCAGTCCTCGGCGGGGTCCTCCGGGTCGTCGTCGCGCGGGGTCGGGCCGAGGGTGCGGCCGAAGAGGACGACGGTGGTCAACGCGCCGACGAAGAGCACCCAGATGCCGTTGTCGATCCGCGAGGTGCCCATGCTGGTCTGGGCCACCGCGTCCGCCTCGCTCAGCGCGCCCGCCAGGTCCAGCAGGGTCCGCCCGCCGATCCGGATGATCACCTCGGTGAGCAGCAGGAGCAGACCGGGCCCGGCCCCGGCGAGCAGGTAGGCCGGCCAGCGCGGGGCCGTGGCGTCCGGGGCGTGCCGGACGGCCCGGCGGCGGGCCCAGGTGAGGTAGCCGAAGGCGAGCAGCCCGGCCACCAGCCCGCCGAGCAGCGACTCGGTGCGGGAGACCCACTTCGCGGCGCCGACCAGCGACGCCTGGGAGTCGCCGGCCCCGAACAGGTCGAACAGCGGGTCCCGGGCCTGGCTGAACAGCACCACGAACAGCAGCGTGCCGAGGGCGGCGGTGACCACCGCGCCGACCGGGGCCGGGGTACGTGCCCCGGCCAGCGCCCCACCGATGATGGCCGCCGCCGCGCTGGTGCCGGCGATGGTGTTGGTGGTGGCGTTGTCGGCGTAAGTCAGGTTGATCGCCAGTGCGGTGCCCAGCCCGACCAGCATGCCGGCTCCGATCGCCGCCGCGAAGCGCAGCGCGGCCCGGTCGCCGAGCCGGCGGGCGGCCAACTCGCTCGCGGCCAGCGCGACGGCCGCCCCGGCGACCAGGGCGGCGGAGATCACCCCGGGCAGGGCGAAGGCGGACAGCGTGATCGCGGTGAGCCCGACCGCCGCCGAGTGGATCGCCTCCCGGGTGGACCAGAGCATCGCCGCCAGCCAGCCGAGGGCCAGCACCGCCAGCACGGGCGTGCCCGGGGCGTACCCGGTGCGCCCGGCCGGCTGCTCCGGCGACCGGTCGATGGACTCGGCCGTCGAGCTGCCGGGCTGGTTGCTCATCGTCTCCCCTTCGACACCGCGCCACCCCGGCACCGGGACGGGCCTCACCCTCGCGCGAACCAGCGTACGCGGACGGGCCGGACCGCCCCGGGCTGGGCGTGGCGGCTCCCGGCCGGCCCGGGAGCCGGGCGCGGGCGGGGTCGCCCGGGACGCCGCGCCGACGAGCCGGGGCATGCCGGCGGACCGACCCGGCCGGCCGGTACCGACCCACCCTGTCTTTCTTCGTTCGGATGGCACTTCTGGTGGGGAATCGTCACCGAACAGCCGGTGTCCGCCTCGTGATCCACGGTGTGGGGCGGGCGGGGCGTGAGTCCCGCGAGCCGGGCGTGGGAGAATCGCCGGAGGTCCCGCCGCCGCGAACAGCTACCCCGCGCGGTGTCCGGCGTCCGGCCGTCCGGTCGGTGCCCGCGGGTCCGATTTCGCCGCCGCTGTCGAGATCGCCCAGGAGCCTGTGATGGACGCCGTGTTCTCCGTACCCGAGCCGCGCAACGAGCCGGTACGCACCTACGAGCCGGGCAGCGCCGACCGGGAGCGGCTGAAGCGGCGGCTGACCGAGCTGGCCGCCGACCGGATCGACCTGCCGATGACCATCGCCGGTGAGCAGCGGATGGCCGGCGGTGACCCGATCGACGTGGTCCAGCCGCACCGGCACGCGCACGTCCTCGGGGTCACCGGTCACGCCACCCACGACGACGCCCGCGCCGCCGTGCGGGCCGCCAAGGACGCCGCGCCGATGTGGCGGGCGCTGCCGTTCGAGGAACGCGCCGCGGTCTTCCTGCGCGCCGCCGAGCTGCTGGCCGGCCCGTGGCGGGACACCCTCAACGCGGCCACCATGCTCGGCCAGTCCAAGACCGCCGTCCAGGCCGAGATCGACGCGGCCTGCGAGTTCATCGACTTCCTCCGGTTCAACGTGCACTTCGCCCGGGAGCTGCTGGCCGCCCAGCCGAACTCGTCGCCGGGGGTGTGGAACCGGTTCGACCACCGCCCCCTGGAGGGCTTCGTCTACGCGGTGACCCCGTTCAACTTCACCGCGATCGCCGGCA
Source organism: Micromonospora sp. (assembly GCF_048594385.1). Classification (NCBI taxonomy): domain Bacteria; kingdom Bacillati; phylum Actinomycetota; class Actinomycetes; order Micromonosporales; family Micromonosporaceae; genus Micromonospora; species Micromonospora sp. The sequence continues at coordinate 3,741 of NZ_JBMDWU010000499.1, forward strand.
ACCTGCCGTCCGCGCCGGCCCTGCTCGGCAACACCGTGGTCTGGAAGCCGGGCCCCACCCAGCAGTTCGCGGCGCACTTCACCATGCGGCTGTTCGAGGCGGCCGGCCTGCCCCCCGGCGTGATCAACATGGTCACCGGGCGGGGCGAGGAGGTCTCCGACGTGGTGCTCGCCGACCCGGACCTGGCCGGCATCCACTTCACCGGCTCCACCAAGGTCTTCCAGCAGTTGTGGCGCACGGTCGGCGAGAACATCGCCTCCTACCGGGGCTACCCCCGGCTGGTCGGGGAGACCGGCGGCAAGGACTTCGTCGTCGCGCACACCAGCGCCGACGTCGACGCCCTGCATACCGCGCTGATCCGGGGCGCCTACGAGTACCAGGGCCAGAAGTGCTCGGCCGCCTCGCGGGCGTACGTGCCCCGGTCGCTGTGGGAGGGTGGCCTGCGGGACCGGCTGGCCGCCACCGCCGACGCGTTGACCTACGGCGACGTGACCGATTTCGGCAACTTCGGCGGTGCGGTGATCGACGCCCGCGCGTTCGACAGGCACACCGCCGCGCTGGAGTTGATCGGCGGGGACGACAGCTGCCGGGTGCTGGCCGGCGGCACCGCCGACGACACGGTCGGGTGGTTCGTCCGACCGACCCTGTTCGAGTGTGCCGACCCGGCCCACGAGACGTTCACCACCGAGTACTTCGGGCCGATCCTCGGCGTGCACGTCTTCGACGACGCCCGGTTCGACGACGTGGTCGCCCAGGCCGAGTCGGTCGCCCCGTACGCGCTGACCGGGTCGGTCTTCGCCACCGACCGCCGGGTGATCGACGCGGTGGCCGAGAAGATGCGGTACGCGGCAGGCAACTTCTACGTCAACGACAAGCCGACCGGGGCGGTGGTCGGGCAGCAGCCGTTCGGGGGTGCGCGGGCCAGCGGCACCAACGACAAGGCCGGCTCGTGGCACAACCTGGTCCGCTGGATGTCCCCCCGGACCATCAAGGAGACGTTCGTGCCGCCGACCGACCACACGTACCCGCACATGGGCTGAACCGGCGACGGCCGGCGGTGGCGTGCGACGACGTCCCCGCCGGCCGGGCCCGCCCGACCCGGCGACGGGCCGGCACACCCTGCGCGGTCGGGTCCGGGGCGGCGGTCGGGGGTGGTCCTGGGAGCACTGTCGTCGGCCGACAGTGCACATTGGAAATCCTCCCGGGTGGCAAATCCGGAAATCCTGGACGCCGGGACGGCAAAGTGGCAGCTTAGAGGGCATGGCGGATTCCGGAGTCAACCCCACCGCGGCGGCCCTGCTGGGTCTGTTGCACGAGGGGCCGATGACAGGTGGCCAACTGATGGCCGCCGCTGAGCGCCGACTGGCGCCGTACTGGTCGATGACACGCAGCCAGGTCTACCGTGAGTTGCCGGTGCTGGCTGAGCGTGGTTTCGTGCGGCTGGGCAAGCCCGGGCCGCGGATGAGTCAACCCTACGCGATAACCGCGGCCGGCAAGCGGACCTTCTCCCGCTGGCTGGCGGAGAATCCCGGTCGGGACACCATCCGCAACCCGATCGCCCTGCGGATCGCGTTCGGCAACCTGCACTCGGCCAGCCAGCTCAAGAACCTCTACACCTCAGCCAACGAATACCACACCGAGGCCCTCGCGTACGTCCGCGAACAGGTCAAGACCGCCAAGAAGGAGGGCGACGAGTACGACGCCAGCGCGCTGGAGTTCGCCGTCGCCTACCACAAGGCCGCGCTGTCCTGGCTCAAGACCGCCCCGGTCGGCTGATCATCCGCCCTGGTAGGTGGTGTGACGTGAGCGGACCGCCGCACGCACAGTACCCTTGTCTGTCGTGACCGCTGCCGATTACGCCGAACAGCTCAAGGAACTCGACGCGACCCTGCGCAACATCGAGGCGGTGCTCGACCTCGACCGTCTGCGGGAGGAGAAGGCCCGGCTGGAGGAGCAGGCGTCCGCGCCGGACCTCTGGGACGACCAGGCCAAGGCACAGCAGGTGACCTCGCAGTTGTCGTACGTCAACGGCGAGATCAGCAAGCTGGGCAGCCTGCGTTCCGGGCTCGACGACGCCCGGGTGCTGCTGGAGCTGGCCGAGGACGAGGCCGACTCCGGGGTGCTGGGCGAGGTCGAGTCCGAGATCGCCACGCTGACCAAGGCCATCCAGGAGATGGAGGTCCGCACCCTGCTCTCCGGCGAGTACGACTCCCGGGAGGCGCTGGTCGCCATCCGGGCGGGCGCCGGTGGGGTCGACGCGGCCGACTTCGCCGAGATGCTGCTGCGGATGTACCTGCGCTGGGCCGAGCGGCACGGCTACCCGACGGAGGTCTACGAGACCTCGTACGCCGAGGAGGCGGGCCTCAAGTCCGCCACCTTCACCGTCAAGGTGCCGTACGCCTACGGCACGCTCAGCGTCGAGTCGGGTACCCACCGGCTGGTCCGGATCAGCCCGTTCGACAACCAGGGCCGCCGGCAGACCAGCTTCGCCGGGGTGGAGGTGCTGCCGGTCACCGAGCAGACCGACCACATCGACATCCCGGAGAACGAGATCCGGGTGGACGTCTACCGGTCGTCCGGGCCAGGTGGGCAGAGCGTCAACACCACCGACTCGGCGGTGCGGCTCACCCACATCCCCACCGGCATCGTGGTGACCTGCCAGAACGAGAAGTCCCAGCTACAGAACAAGGCCTCCGCGATGCGGGTGCTCCAGTCCCGGCTGCTGGAGCGCAAGCGGCAGGAGGAGGAGGCGAAGCTGGCCGGCCTGAAATCCGGCAGCACCAGCTCCTGGGGCGACCAGATGCGCTCGTACGTCCTGCACCCCTATCAGATGGTGAAGGATCTGCGAACCGAGCAGGAGACCGGCAATCCGTCCTCGGTCTTCGACGGCGAGCTGGACAGCTTCCTCGAAGCCGGCATCCGCTGGCGTAAGCAGCAGCAGCTCGCCAACGACGCTGCGTGATCGAACGTGAACGGGGCGCGTCGTCGATCCCGGGTTGACCGGGCGAATCGATGACGCGCCCCGCATCGGCGGGGCGTGCCACTTGGCTCTGCGGTTACACCGCGTAGACTCACGACCCGTGATTCAGCTTGAGCAAGTGACGAAGACGTACCCGAAGGCGTCCCGGCCTTCGCTCGACAACGTGTCCGTCTCGATCGAGAAGGGCGAGTTCGTCTTCTTCATCGGACCGTCCGGCTCCGGCAAGTCCACGATCATCAAGATGCTGCTGCACGAGGTCGCCCCCAACAAGGGCCGGGTCATCGTCAACGGCAAGGACGTCACGTCGATGCGCTCCTGGAAGCGACCCCACTTCCGGCGCTCCATCGGCTGCGTCTTCCAGGACTTCCGGCTGCTGCCGAACCGCACCGCCTACGAGAACGTGGCGTTCGCCCTGGAGGTGATCGGCAAGACCAAGGCGGTGGCCCGCCGGGTCGTGCCCGAGGTGTTGGAGCTGGTCGGGCTCGGTGGCAAGGAGCACCGGTACCCGCACGAACTCTCCGGTGGCGAGCAGCAGCGGGTCGCGGTGGCGCGGGCGTTCGTGAACCGCCCGCTGATCCTGCTGGCGGACGAGCCGACCGGAAACCTGGACCCGTACACGTCGATCGAGATCATGCGCCTGCTGGACCGGATCAACCGCACCGGCACGACCGTCGTGATGGTCACACACGACTCCAACATCGTGAACCAGATGCGCCGTCGCGTCGTCGAGATCGAAAGCGGCCGCATCGTGCGCGACCAGGCCCGCGGCGTCTACGGGTGAGCCGGCGCTCCACCCCTGCCGTACGACCTGACGACGAACACCTCACGCCGGAGAGCCGGAGGAACACCCGATGCGGATGAAGTACGTCCTGTCCGAGGTACTGGTCGGACTGTGGCGCAACGTCACCATGACCGTCGCGATGATCATCACGATGGCGGTCTCGCTGACCATGCTCGGCGCCAGTGGCCTGATGTACAAGCAGGTCGGCGACATGAAGGACCTCTACTACAAGAACGTCGAAGTCTCGATCTTCCTCAAGACCGACGTCACCGAGCAGCAGCGCACCGACCTCGACGCCAAGCTGAAGAGCGACCCCCTGGTCAAGGAGGTCCTCTACGTCAACAAGGACGAGGCGTACAAGACCTTCAAGGAGATGTACCAGGACGCGCCCGACCTGGTGAACGCCGTGAAGCCGGACCTGCTGCCCGAGTCGTTCCGGCTGAAGCTGGTCAACCCGGAGCAGTACAAGAACATCTACGACCAGTACCAGGGCACCGAGGGCGTCGACGTGATCGTCGACCAGAGCCGGCTGCTGGACAAGATCTTCAACGTGCTCACCGCGATCCAGAACATCGCGCTGGCCGCCGCCGTGGTGATGGCGATCGCCGCGCTGCTGCTGGTCGCGAACACCATCCAGGTGGCCGCGTACAGCAAGCGGCGTGAGGTCGCGGTCATGAAGCTGGTCGGCGCGTCGAACTGGTTCATCCAGGCGCCGTTCGTGCTGGAGGCGGTGGTCGCCGGCCTGATCGGCTCGCTGCTGGGCCTGGTCGCGCTGATCGGGGCGAAACAACTGCTGTTCAGCGGATCGTTGAAGGCGCTGGAGGGGCTGCTCTCGCCCGTCCAGTGGTCGGACATCTTCCTGATGTTCCCGCTGATGGCCGGCGTCGGTGGCCTGATCAGCGCCGCCACCGCCTGGGTCACGCTCCGCTTCTACCTGCGGGTCTAGTCACCGCAGCGCTCTCCGTGGGGACCCTCCCGGGCCGGGAAGAAACGGCGCGGGAGGGTCCTTGTCGTTCGGGTAGCATGATCCCCGCTCGCCGGCCGGGTGGTCGGTGAGCGTAGTGGAAGGGAGGTGGCGCCGGATGCCACGGGAGAAGGGCCGCAAGGTGGTCGCCTCCAACCGGAAGGCCCGCCACGACTACGCCATCCTCGACACGTACGAGGCGGGCATGGCGTTGACCGGCACCGAGGTCAAGTCGCTGCGTGCCGGGCGGGCCTCGCTGGTCGACGCGTTCGCCCAGGAACGTGACGGCGAGTTGTTCCTGCACGGCATGCACATCCCGGAGTACACCCAGGGCACCTGGACCAACCACGAGCCCCGGCGTACCCGCAAGCTGCTGCTGAAGCGGATGGAGATCGACAAGTTGATCGGCAAGACCCGCGAGGGGGGCCTGACCATGGTCCCGTTGCAGGTCTACTTCTCCGACGGCTGGGCGAAGGTGGAGATCGCCCTGGCCAAGGGCAAGAAGTCGTACGACAAGCGGCAGGACCTCGCCAAGCGGGACGCCGACCGGGAGATCGCCCGGGTGTCCGGTCGCCGGGGCAAGGGGATGGACGACTGATTCGCCCCTTCTGTCCGGGTCGGCACGCCGGGCCGGGGCTCGGGATGAAACCCGTTGCGGCAGGCGTTAGTCTGGACAGTGCCGCCACATCCGGCGGCCCGTCGAGGGGGTGACTGGTTTCGACTTCGTACGCAGCGACAGGGGAAGCGAGCCGAGGAAGCCGACGTCGTCTCGAGAATCGGTCGTCGGAAACCAATAAGCGCCAAGCAAAATCGCGCTGACTTCGCTCTCGCCGCCTGAGGCGAGTAGTGAGTCTGTCGGCCTGGGAACGCCTTCGTCCCAGTTAGCCGGCATCAGCTAGAAGGCTGGCCAATCGGACCCGGTCGCGGGGTCCGTGCGGCGAGATCAATCAGCGACTGGGCCCGTCACACCAACTTGCTCGCGTGAGCGGTGGGGCCGAGTAGAGGCATAGCGAGCTGCGCTCGGAGAAGCCCTGACAAACCGGCGAAGGACCCGGGTTCGATTCCCGGCACCTCCACCACCTCGATGATGCGCCCCGGTCCCCACGGACCGGGGCGCATCACTGTTCCCCCTCCCGCCTTGCCCCGCCCTGCCGCCGCGCCTCGCCTCGCCTTGCCTCGTTGATCAAGAGGTTTGCGTCAGACCCGGCGCGGCGAATGACGCAAACCTCTTGATCACCCGGCCTTGACGGATGGCGTGCGGTGATCAAGAGGTTTGCGTCAGAGTTGGAGATCAACTTGACGCAGACCTCTTGATCAACCAGGTGTGCGCGGTGGGAGGGCGGGGTGAGGCGTCGAGAGGGAGGGAACCGGGAACGGTGGGTGGGCGTCTCAGGGGGATGCGGCGACTCGTAGGGCTGACGTGGGGGTTGGGGCTTCTGGTGGCGGTGGGTGGGTGTGCGGCCGCCGGCTCGGTGCCCGGAGGTGCGGCACCCGGCAGTGCGGTGGATGGTGGGGCGGTCGGGGGTGATCCGGGGCGGCAGCGGGAGGCGTTCGACGAGCGGGCCGCCGAGGTCGCCGGGGCGTGGCGGCCCGGCCCCGAGTGGTCGAGCGGGTATCTGCCGCTGCAGGACGCCACGGTGCTCACCGGCCAGCCCGGCTTCGACGCCGGCACCGAGGCGGCCTTCCGCGCCGGCTGGTACCGGGACCAGATCGAGCTGCCGACCGCCGTACCCGCCGACGGGGCGATCCGGTTCCCCGACGGTGCCCTGACCGTACCGCTGATCAGCGCCGCCGAGGCGTACCGGCAGCTGGACCAGGGCGACCCGCCGCCGTGCGAGGGACGGCCCCGGGGGCCACGACCCCCCGAACCCACGGCCGGCACCCGGCCGGACGATCCGGTCTCCACCCAGGCCGCCTGCATCCCGCTGACGGTCACCGGGGTCACTCTGGGCACCGCCGAGGTTCGTACCAGCCGGGGGGTCGCCGCCGTACCCGCCTGGATCTTCACCGTGGCGGAGCTGACCAGCCCGGTGGCCCGCCTGGCGGTGGCGCCCCGGTCGGTCACCGCCGCCCCGGAGCCCGCCGCCCCGAACCGGTCCCTGCCGGGCGGGGTGGCCGGTGCCGACCAGCTCCGCCGGGTCGACGGCGCCCGGCTGACGTACACGGTCGGTATGGGCGCCTGCGACAGCGGACCCACCGCCCTGGTTCGGGAGACCGACGACGTGGTGGTGGTCGGCGGCGGGGTGGTCCGGGGCACCGGGGAGTGCATCGACCTGGCGGTGCTCAAGCCGGTCACCGTGACGTTGGCGGCCCCGCTCGGGAAACGTCCGGTGCTCGACGTCGCCACCGGCCGGGTGCTCACCCTCACCGCCCACTGACCCGCCAAGCCGTTCCCGCACTCGGGTCCCCCGTCAGAACGTCGCCCGCTGGCCGGTGATCCACAGGTTTGCGTCACCCCCCCCGGGCGCGGATGAAGCCAACCGCTTGATCACCGCCGACCCCCACCCACACGCGGGCGGGGGCG